>CAYNFA010000070.1:0-10921 GCA_964396345.1 uncultured Thalassobaculum sp. | reverse complement strand
ATTGCCCGGAACTATCGTGGCTTCCGGCGATGTCGACAACCGCCGATCTCGGCTTTCGCGGCACCGTCCGGCGTGCATACACTGCGGCCATGCTGGCTCCGAAATCCGACTTCATCGGCCTCGACGACGGCCGCGTCCATCTCGCCACCGGCGGGCAGCCGCCGCTGCTGAAGGCGCACCGCGCGGCGTTCGAGGCCTACGCCGCCGACAAGGCGGCGGGTGCCGAGGGCTACCAGCGGCACTGGCGGGTCGGGCTGGAGGCCAAGGCCCTGCTGGCCGGCATGACCGGGCTGCCGGCCGCCGACCACGCGCTGATCGGCAGCACCTCGGAAGGCGTCGGCCGGGTGCTGTCGGCGATCGACTGGCGTCCGGGCGACAACGTGGTGGTGTCGGAGAAGGACTACCCGTCCGGCCGGCATTCGATGCTGCGCCTGCAGGCGCGCGGCGTCGAGGCGCGGGTGGTGCCGGCGCGCGGCTGGCGGATCGAGCCCGATGACCTGCTGGCGGCCTCTGACGGCCGCACCCGCGCGCTGTACGTCAGCCAGGTGACTTCGCTGACCGGCCAGCGTGTCGACGTCGCATCCCTGTCGGCCGGGCTCGCCGGTGCCGACACCATCCTGATCGTCGACGCCAGCCACGCCCTCGGCGTGGTGCCGGTCGACGGCCGGCTCGCCGATTTCACGATCGCCAGCTGCTACAAATATCTGTGCGCCACCCAGGCCGGCATCCTCGCCTGGAACCGGGCGCGACGGCCGGTCTTCGAGCCGCTGGCGGTCGGCTGGGCGTCGGGCACCGACGCCCCGGACGGCCGCGCCTACGCCCCGCACGACGACGCCCGCCGCGCCCAGGCCGGCAACCCGAACCATCTCGACGTCTACCTGCTGAAGACCTCGCTGGACTATCTGCTCGGCTACGGCATTCCGGCGATCGCCGCCCACGCCGACAGCCTCGGGGGCCGCCTGCGCCAGGGGCTGGCGGCGCGTGGCCTGGAGTTGATCACGCCGGAGCCGTCGGCCGAGCGCGCCGGCAACATCGCCTTCGCGCACGCCGACGATGCCGGCCTGGTGCGCCGCGCCGCCGCCGCCGGCATCCACCTGTGGGACGGCAACGGCCGGGTGCGCTGCTCGGTGCACCTGTTCAACGAACAGGGTGACGTCGACCGGCTGCTGGCGTGGCTGGAGGCCGAAGGGGTGCGCTAGGGTTTCGCGGAACCCATTCGCGCGCAGAAAATTGGTGCCGCCCGCCGTCGCCGGCCCTACTCTCCCTCGTCCAGCCACGGCTCGCGGTTCCGACCCATGCGCTTCGCCACCAATCCCGACGTCGTGTCCGTCGTCGAGCCACCGATCGCCGAAGCCAAGGGCTGGGTCGCCGGCCGGAGCTACCCGGCCGACCGGCCGCTGCTCGATCTCTGCCAGGCGGTGCCGAGCTACCCGCCGGCCGAGGAGTTGCGCGCGCACCTGGCCGAGCGCGTGGCGCTGTTCGAGACCGCGCAATACACCGCGATCACCGGCATCGCACCGCTGCGCGAGGCGCTGGCCGGGCACATGGCGGGCGTCTACGGCGGCGCGATCGCGGCCGAGAACGTGCTGGTCACCGCCGGCTGCAACCAGGCCTACAGCCTGGCGCTGATGGCGCTGGCCCGGCGCGGCGACGAGGTGATCCTGCCGCTGCCTTACTACTTCAATCACCAGATGTGGCTGGACGCGCTCGGCGTGACCGCGGTCCACCTGCCGTTCCGCCCCGACCGCGGCGGCGTGCCGGACCCCGCGCAGGCGGCCGCCCTGATCACGCCGCGCACCCGGGCGCTGGTCCTGGTCAGCCCGAACAACCCGACCGGGGCGGTGATCCCGCCCGACGTGCTGGCGGCGTTCCGCGACCTGTGCGCCGGCCGCGGCATCGCCTTGGTGCTGGATGAGACCTACAAGGATTTCCTCGATCCCGGCGAGCCGCGCCACGCGCTGTTCCAGGACCCCGCCTGGGGCGACACGGTGATCCAGCTCTACAGCTTTTCCAAGGCGTTCAGCCTGACCGGCTACCGGGTCGGCTCGATCGTCGCCGGTCCCGCCTTCGTCGACCAGGTGGCGAAGCTGATGGACACGGTGTCGATCTGCGCCGCCCGCATCGCCCAGGACGGCGCGCTGTACGCGCTGCGCCACCTGCTGGCGTGGGCCGACGGCAAGCGCGCCATGATGGCCGGGCGGCGCGCCGCGCTGCTGGAGGTGTTCGCCTCCGGCAACCTCGGCTTCGAGCTGGTGTCGACCGGTGCCTACTTCGCCTATCTGCGCCACCCGTTCGCCGGCGAGCCGGCGACGGCGGTGGCGAAGCGGCTGGCTCAGGATCACGGGATCCTGACGCTGCCGGGCACGGTGTTCGGCCCCGGGCAGGATCCGTATCTGCGTCTCGCCTTCGCCAACCTCGAGGCCGAGCGGATGGGCGAAGTCGGCGACCGGTTGCGGGCGGCGGTGTGAACGACGCCGTCCGGCCGGCGGTCAGGGTCGTTCGGCTCGACGGCCCGGCCCGGCTGCCGGAGGCGCTGGCCGTCATCCACGGCGCCTTCGGCGAGTATCGGGAATCCCTGGACCCGCCGTCGGCGGCGCTGCGGGAGACCGTGGCCAGCCTCGCGCGCCGCCAGGCCGACGGCGCGGTGTTCCTGGCCGAGGATCCGGGCGGCGGGGTGATCGGGGCGGTGTGCGCCGAGACAAAGGACGACGCGGTCCATCTCGACCGGCTGGCGGTGCTGCCGGCGGCGCGCGGGCGCGGCGTGGCGGCCGCCCTGGTGGCGGCGGTCGAGGGTTTCGCCGCCGGCTCCGGCTCCGGCGCCGTCACGCTCGGCGCGCGTCTCGCGCTGCCCGGCAACATCCGGATGTTCGAGCGCCTCGGCTACGCCGAGACCGGCCGCAAGGCGCATCCGGGCTTCGCCGAGCCGACCTCCGTCGCGATGGCGAAGACGCTCGTGGGCTGAGTTCAGGTCGGTGCCAAACTTGCCCCGGACCGCCCATCTTGCTATACGCCGGCCCCGAGATACATCCGCTACGGACCTCGAACGCGATTCGGGGCGGATACGGGCGCCCGAAGGCTGCCCGCCGAGTTTCCCCACGTACAAGGAGCCGTTCATGGCCGAGTTCAACGACTACAAGGTCGCCGACATCAAACTGGCCGGCTGGGGCCGTCGCGAAATCGCGATTGCCGAAACCGAAATGCCGGGCCTGATGGCGATCCGCGAGGAGTACGGTCCGTCGCAGCCGTTGAAGGGCGCCAGGATCACCGGCTGCCTGCACATGACGATCCAGACCGCGGTGCTGATCGAGACCCTGACCGCTCTCGGCGCCGAGATCCGCTGGTCGTCGTGCAACATCTTTTCGACCCAGGACCACGCGGCCGCGGCGATCGCGGCGGCCGGCATCCCGGTGTTCGCCTGGAAGGGCGAGACCGAGGAGGAGTACGAGTGGTGCATCGAGCAGACCATCGCCGCCCGCGACGGCTGGCGGCCGAACATGCTGCTCGACGACGGCGGTGACCTGACCGTCATCATGCACGAGAAGTACCCCGAGCTGATGAAGGACGTGCGCGGCGTCTCCGAGGAGACCACCACCGGCGTGCACCGGCTCTACGAGATGGCCAAGAAGGGCACGCTGGCGGTGCCGGCGATCAACGTCAACGACAGCGTGACCAAGTCGAAGTTCGACAACCTGTATGGCTGCCGCGAGAGCCTGGCCGACGGCATCCGCCGGGCGACCGACGTGATGTTCTCGGGCAAGGTGGCCGTCGTCGCCGGCTACGGCGACGTCGGCAAGGGCTCCGCCCAGGGCCTGCGCAACGCCGGCGCCCGGGTGGTGGTGACCGAGGTCGACCCGATCTGCGCGCTGCAGGCGGCGATGGAGGGCTACCAGGTCGTCACCATGGACGAGGCCGCCCCGATGGCGGACATCTTCGTGACCGCGACCGGCAACAAGGACGTGATCACGATCGAGCACATGCGGGCCATGAAGGACCGCGCCATCGTCTGCAACATCGGCCACTTCGACACCGAGATCCAGATCGGCGCGCTGCGGAACTACAAGTGGGAGAACGTCAAGCCGCAGGTCGACGAGGTCGTGTTCCCGGACGGCAAGCGGCTGATCGTGCTGGCCGAGGGCCGGCTGGTGAACCTCGGTTGCGCCACCGGCCATCCGAGCTTCGTGATGAGCGCGTCGTTCTCCAACCAGGTGCTGGCCCAGATCGAGCTCTGGAAGAACCACGCCAAGTACGAGAAGCAGGTCTACGTGCTGCCGAAGAAGCTCGACGAGCGGGTCGCCGAACTGCACCTCAAGAAGATCAACGCCCACCTCTCGACCCTGTCGGCCGAGCAGGCCTCCTACATCGGCGTGTCGCCTAAGGGACCGTTCAAGAACGAGACCTACCGCTACTGAGCGGTCGCCACGGACACGGTCAAGGGGCGCCCGGCGGGCGCCCCTTTTTCGTTCGCGCTTCCGTCAGGCGCGCGAGGGACGATCAGGCCATTCCGAGGCGCCGTGCGCCTTCGCCACGGCTTCCGGGATGGACGACAAAACGGGGAGGGCCGCTCACTGACTTTATGACGACGTCAGGAGATCAACGCGCGGGCGCCTCCGTCAGGGAAGCCGCGTACCGTAGACGCTGCCGACCAGGACGATGCTGTCGCCTAGATGGTGCAGGGTCGCCGCGCGCGCCGCACCGGCGTCGCCGACTAGCGTGACCGGCCGCGAGCCGTCGGCGCCGAATCCGGCCGGGTCGAGGTCGGACGGCGTCAGCCCGGCGCTCGCGAACACCGGCTCTCCCGGCATTGGGTAGTCCCGGCAGGCTGCCGCGAACGCGGCGTTTGCCGATGTCAGCGTGCCCGCCGTGTCCAGCAGTGCGACCGGGGCGTCAAGCAGGTCAAGCGCCCCGAGCGCGTGCTGCCGCTCGGCGCGTTCCCGATCGAGCTCCCGGCGCAGTCCGCGGACGCTGATCAACTCGAGCGCCAAGTGGGCGAGGCCGCCGAGCAAGGCGGCGTCTTCCGGTGATAAGCCGTCGCGCGGTTCCGGCGAGATGGCGCAGACCGTGCCTACGGTGTAGCCGTTCGGCAGACGGATCGGAGCGCCCGCGTAGAACCGGATGAACGGTGCGCCGGTCACCAGAGGGTTGTCGTGAAAGCGCTCGTCGCGGCGCGCGTCCGGCACCACCAGGATCTCGGACTTCAGAATAGCGTGTCCGCAAAACGAGACGTCGCGCCCGGTCTCGGTGGCGGTGAGTCCGACCTTGGCCTTGAACCACTGGCGTTCCGCGGCCACCAGCGTCACCAAGCAGATCGGCACGTTGAGCAGCCGGCGACCCAGCGCAACGATGGCGTCGAAATCGGGGTCCGGGACGCTGTCGAGAAGGTCCAGGGCGTCGAGGGCGTCGATTCGGAAACGGTCGTCGATCGGCAGAGGGGCGGGCGTCATGAGCCGATCTTCCTAGTTTGCGGACCTACGAAGTCGAACACAGCATGCACAAGGCATACTCTCAGGTGATCGTCGGCGAACGGAATCAGCAACTGCTCGAACTGGTACCCGTGCTTAGGATCAACGAGGTTGCCGCGCCGACAGTACGGCTGACGCGCCTTCCTAACTTCATAAAATGGAAAAACCAACAGCTTCCGTACGATCACCGATTCTATCTCCGAAAAGCGCCTGCCCTCGTGAACGCCGGAGAAGTACCGTGACGGGTTGGACCCGACGTTGCGGAAGAATGGAGAGCCTGAATCTGCTGGAAACAGTACGCAGACCGAATCAGTCTCTGGGGCTCTGGGCAGAAAAAGATTGTAGTTCTTCACGTGTGGCATCGAGTTCGCACCTCGAAATTCGCACCAACCCCGATGAATTTCGCGTAATCGTAAAGAGACTATATCGAGCCACAATGTCCAGCGCTCCTACATATTTACAGTATATTTTTAAATCTATTGCCTCTCCAAAGATAATGATTGTGCACTAACAAAACGTTAAAGCCATATTGTCTGTTTTTTTACATAAACTGACGGAAATTAGATAGTCAGCGCTCACAGAGACTGGGGTCTCACACGGAATCCCGGTTGATAAGTTGCGCTATGAACAATAGTTCGTTTAAATTCAATGTGTTAATGTGATTGATCTGTGGCAATCAGACTAATCTCACATCAAGGGGTTGCATTTTAGGGATAAATTGGTTGAATCAGACTGCCAATCAGAAATAGTCGGATCCGGATCGCTCACCTTGAAGCATCGGACCGGCGCCTTATGCGAATGCCGAAGCATTCGTTCCGCTAGATCTTTGCCCGTCGCCCCGCGCACCGTCGCGGCCTTGACGACGTGTGACCAGAGACCTTGGAGACGTCGACATGCAGAACGATACCTACAAGCGCGAGTACACTCCGGAGTTCGTGTCCCGGTGGGACCGGCTGATCGGCTGGGACAGCCGCGCCGAGGGCGAGAACGGCTTCTTCGAGCGTCTGCTGCGCCGCCATGGTTGCCGGCAGGTCGCCGACATCGCCTGCGGCACCGGATATCACGCCATCCGCCTCGCGAACGCCGGATTCGAGGTGACCGCCTCGGACGGCGCCGAGAACATGATCGTCCAGACCCGGCGGAACGCCGACGAGATGGAGGTCACGCTTGCCGAAACGAAAGTCGTGGACTGGCGCGAACTCCACACCGCCTTCGGCTCCAACCGGTTCGATGCGCTGGTGTGCCTCGGTAACGCCTTGCCCCACCTGTTCGACCCGGAGGCACGCCGACAGGCTTTGGAGTCGATGCGGACCGCGCTGCGCCCCGGTGGTCTGCTGATCCTGGATCACCGCAACTTCGACAAGATCCTGGACCACGGCTACAGTTCCAAGCACCAATTCTACTACGTCGGCGACGGTGTCGACGCAAAGCCGTCGGTGATCCGCGAGGACCTCGTCAAGTTCGAGTACTCCTACCCCGACGGAACCCGGTTTCACCTGTCGATGTCCCCACTGCGCCGGCACTACATGCTCAAGCTTCTCGACGAGGCTGGCTTCACCAGCGTCAAGACCTATGGCGACTTCGAGGAGAGCTACGAGCCCAACGAGGCCGATTTCTTCCAGCAGGTCGCGACCAAGCCGCGCCACTGAGCGCGCTCGCCGGCAGCTCAGGAGGATATCATGGGTACTCAGGCAAACGGTGGCGGCGCCTTGCACGACGTGGTCGCCGCCACCAAGGACTACTACGACGGCCCGGCCGACGAGATCTACCGCCACATCTGGGGCGAGAACATCCACATCGGTTATTTCGACTCGCCCGATGAATCGCTGCGCGAGGCTATGAAGCGGTCCAACGAGCGGATGGCAGAAGGCGTCGATCTTGGCGCGAACGCCACCGTCCTGGACGTCGGGAGTGGCTACGGGGCGCTCGCCCGATTCCTCGCCAGCCGCTACGGCTGCGAGGTGGTCGCCTCGAACATTTCCGAGCGCGAACTGGAATGGGGCCGCGAGCTGACGGCCGAACAGGGATTGGACGACAAGGTCCGGTTCGAGTGGGCCGACTTTCACGACCTGCCGTTCGGCGCCGACGCCTTCGACTTCTATTGGAGCCAGGAGGCCTTCCTGCACGCCGCCGACAAGGCGACCGTGCTGACCGAGGCCCATCGGGTCCTGAAGCCGGGCGGCGCCATCGTGTTCACCGACCTGCTGGTGCGCGAAGGCACGCCCGAAGCCGACCGCGAGCGGATCTACGAGCGCGTCAAGTCGCCGGACATGTGGGACACCGGCGCCTACTTGGCGGCCCTCGACAACGCCGGCTTCGCGATCGAGACCCACGAGGACTGGTCGGGCAACGTGGCGCCGACCTACACCTGGGTCCGCGACCAGCTCGAACTGCGCCGCGACTGGTTCGAGGACCGCATCGGCTGCGAGGCGGTCGACCGTACCTCGGCGGCGCTGCAGTTCTGGGTCGACGCCGCCGACGCCGGCCGCATCGGCTGGGAGTATTTCGTCGCCCGCTCCCATTGAGCCCGGTCGGCCATGTCCGGCCGTCCCGCGACCCTGCCGCCTTTCTCAACGGAGCCCTTCATGAGTGACGCCTACATCCTGACCTCGGAGTCGGTCGGCCCCGGCCACCCCGACAAGATCGCCGACCAGATCTCCGACGCCGTTCTCGACGCGCTGCTGGCCCAGGACCGCAACAGCCGGGTAGCGTGCGAGACCCTGGTCAACACCGGACTGATCCTGATGGCCGGCGAGATCACCACCACCGCGCAGGTCGACTACACCCAGGTCGCGCGCGACGTCGTGCTCGACATCGGCTACGACGACAGCCGCCTAGGCTTCGACGGCGCCAGCGCCGCGGTGCTGGTGGCGCTCGACAAGCAGTCGCCCGACATCGCGCTCGGGGTGAACGAGGGTACCGGCCTCGACCTCGACCAGGGCGCCGGCGATCAGGGGCTGATGTTCGGCTACGCCTGCCGGGAGACCGAGGAACTGATGCCGATGCCGATCATGCTGGCGCACCGGCTGACCCGGCGCCAGAACGAGGTCCGGCGCGCCGGCACGCTGCCCTGGCTGCGCCCGGACGCCAAGGCCCAGGTCTCGATTCGCTATGTCGACGACCGCCCGGCGTCGGTCGACACCGTGGTGGTGTCGACGCAGCACGCCGAGGACGTCGACCACGCCACCCTGCGAGACTCGGTCATCGAGGAAATCGTCAAGCCGGTGATCCCGGCGGCGATGATCTCGAACGAGACCCGCTACCTGATCAACCCGACCGGCCGGTTCGTGGTCGGCGGGCCGCACGGCGATTGCGGACTGACCGGGCGCAAGATCATCGTCGACACCTATGGCGGCATCGGCCGGCACGGCGGCGGGGCGTTTTCCGGTAAGGACCCCTCCAAGGTCGACCGGTCGGCCGCGTACGCCGCGCGGTACGTCGCCAAGAACGTGGTCGCCGCCGGCCTCGCGGAGGTCTGCGAGGTGCAGGTCAGCTATGCCATCGGCGTCGCCCAGCCGACCAGCATCCACGTCGACACCCGCGGCACCGCACGGGTCCCGGAGCGCCGCATCGAGCAGTTGATCCGCGAGCACTTCGACCTTCGCCCCAAAGGCATCATCCAGATGCTCGACCTGCTCCGGCCGATCTACCGGCAGACCGCCAGCAACGGTCATTTCGGCCGGTCCGAACCGGATTTGACGTGGGAGCGTACAGACCGGGCGGCCGGCCTCGCCGCCGAACTCGACCGAGACGCCGCCGACTGAGCCGCGGCGCCGCGGCGGCCGGCGGCCGGCGCCGCTTGTCGCTGCCTTCCCTGCCGCGCAGGCTCGCCGCGTGAAGCGTGCGAGCACAAGGGCGAGGGTGCGGGCCGGAATTCGGTCCTGGGTCGGGGCGGCGGTGGCCGCGCCGCTGCCGGCGCTCGCCCAGGACACGGCCGCGGTCGCGACCGGCGGATTCGACACCATAACCCTGGCCGCGGTCGGCTTCCTGACCGTGGTCCTGGTGGTGCTGTACGCCCGCCAGATCAAGCGCACCGCCGAGGCCGAGCGGGCGCTCGCCGTGGAGCGGGAGGCCGGGCGTGCCGCCGAGGCCGCGCTGCCTGGCCGGCTTGCCGAGCGCGAGCGGGCGATCCTGGAAGCGGTCGCGGTGCCGGTGTGGCGCCGCCAGGTCGGCGGCGATCTCGGCTACGGCAACGCCGCCGCCCAGCCACTGTTTCCCGAACTCGAGAAGGCGGCGGCGCTGGCCGAGCGGGCGGTCCATGTCGGCCGCTCGCAGAGCGAGAGCCGCAACATGGTGATCCGCGGCGACCGCCGGCTGATCGACGTGACCGAATCGCCGGCTTCGGCCGGCGGCACGGTCGGAACCGCGCGTGACCTGACCGCGCTCGAGCAACTGCAGTCCGAACTTGCCCGCCATGTGGATGCTCACGCCGAGGTGCTGGAAAACCTGCACACCGCCGTTGCGGTGTTCGGCCCTGACAAGCGGTTGATCTTCGCGAACACCGCCTTCGGTCGCCTGTGGGGTGTCGACGCCGACCTGCTGGAGCGCGACCCGACCCTCACCGAGTTGCTGGAGCGGGCGCGAGAGAATCGCCGCTTGCCGGAGCAGTCCGACTTCCGCGCCTGGCGCGACGACTTCAACCGCTTGTTCACCACCCTGATCGGCAGCCACGAGGAACTGCTGTTCCTCCCCGACGACACCACGGTTCGCATGGTGGTGACGCCGCACCCGTTCGGCGGCCTGCTGATGGTGTTCGAGGACGTTACCGACCGACTCAGCCTGGAGCGCTCTTACAACACCCTGACGGCCGTTCAGCAGGAGACCCTGGACAACCTCTACGAGGGCATCGCCGCGTTCGGCGCCGACGGCCGGCTGAAGCTGATCAACCCGACCTTCCGCAATCAGTGGGCGCTGCCCGACGGATTCGGCGTCGACGAGCCGCATGTCGGGCTGGTGCTGGAGGCGATGCGGTCCCGGTTCGCCGGCATCGGGCGGTGGGAGACCGTGAAGTCGGAATGGGTGGCTCGCCTCGCCCAGCGCGAGCCGCGCTCGGGTCGGATCGAACTGGTCGACGGGCACGTCCTCGACTACGGCCTGGTGCCGCTGCCGGACGGCGCCATGCTGCTGAACTTCCGCGACGTCACCGACACCCTGGCGGTGCAGCGCGCCCTGCAGGAGCGCACCGAGGCGCTCGAGATGGCGGACCGGCTGAAGAGCGAGTTCCTGGCGAACGTGTCGTACGAACTGCGCACGCCGCTGAACGCGATCATCGGCTTCTCGGAGATCCTCGAGCAGGAATACGCCGGGCCGATGAACGAACGCCAGAAGGAGTACGCCCGGGCGATTCTGCAATCGTCGAACCGCCTGGTGCGCCTGGTGAACGACATCCTGGACCTGGCGTCGATCGAGGCCGGCTATCTCGAACTCGACCGGGCGGAGGTCGCCCCATCGCGTCTGGCCGA
>CAYNFA010000069.1:0-11045 GCA_964396345.1 uncultured Thalassobaculum sp. | reverse complement strand
TCGCCCAGGATCGCCCGCACGCGATGTAGGTAGTCGCCGGTCCGGCAACGACGTCCAGCCCGGGTGCCCCGAGCGCCGCCGCCAGCGCTGCCGCGCCGGCCAGCGCGACCAGCGACGCCGGCCAGCGCGGCGCCGGCAGCAGCCCGAGGATCAGCGCCAGGGTTGTCACCCCGACCACCGGCGCGGTCGCCAGCAACTCCAGGGCGACCAGGGCGAGCGCCAGGCCGAGGCCGAGCTGAAGGCCGGCCAGCACCGACTGCGGCACCAGCCGGGCGAGGCGGCCGATCCAGCCGGTGGCGCCGAGCACCAGGAGTGCGGCACCGATCAGCGCGCCGCTGGCGGCGATCCCGGCCGGCGTGATCTCGACGGTCAGCAGCACCGCGGCGACCGCCTTCATCGGCTGGACCGGGATCGGCAGCCGGTAGTGGATGGCGGAGGCGATGTAGAACACCGCGAAGCCGAGCAGCACCGGCGTCGGCGCCAGCCCCGCGACGGCGATGGTCCCCAGCATCAGCGGCAGCAGGGTGCCGAGATCGCCAAGCGCCCCGCTCAACTCCCGAAGGTTGATGACGAACCGCTCACCCCTGGGAACCGGCACCGGCAAACCCAGCATCCTTCACACGTCGGAGGTCGCAAGCTTAGCAGCCGGACGATGTCGGCGCACCCGCGGCGGTGACGCCCGACAAGGTCCGATTGTCGTCGTGGGCCATGCAGGAGGGATGCGCGCTCAAGCCGCTCAGCCGCGATCGAGCAGCGCCAGCACCCGTTCAGCGGTGGCCCGGCCACTGAGGAACGCGCCGCCGCAGGTCTGAGCCAGTGGTCCGGCGCAGGCCTCGCCAGCCAGGAACAGGCGGTCGCCTACCGGTTCCAGCAGACGGTCCCGGGCTGCGGCGTGACCGGGGATGGCCGAGGCGTAGGCGCCGAGCGACCAGGGGTCCGAGCCCCACTTGGTGAACCCGCCCCGGACCACCTTGCGGGCGGCATCGGCCCCAAAGATCGCGCGAATGCCGGCGCGTCCGAAATCGACCGCCGCCGCCTCGCCCTGGGCGCTAAGTTCCCAGCCGAAATCGCCGCCGACGAAGCCGATCATCAGCGGCTGGCCGAACGGGCGCGCCAGGAAGGCGAGGTCGCGCCGGCCCGGCCGTTCCAGCAGCACGTCGTCGAACGGCGCCAGGCCCAGGGTTTCGCCCGAAGGGAGCAGCAGCGGAATCTTGCACAGCATGCCCATGGGCAGCCGGGCGATCGCCTCGCGCAGCGGCAACGGCAGGGGTGGGTCGAAGGCGATGCGCTCGGCCGCCAGCACACCCAGCGGGACAGTGATGATGCAGGCCCGGCCGCGGACCCGGCCGGCCGGGGTGTCGACCACCACGCCGCCGCCGCTCCAGTCGATCGCGGTGACGGGCGTCGACAGCCGCACCGGCAGCCCCTCGCCGTAGCGCGCCACCACGCTGCCGAAACCCTCGGCGACCAGGTAGTTCGGCTCCAGATCGGCGGAGTCGGCGAATTCCCGGGTCGAGAGCTCGTCCACGTCGACGCCCATGTCCATCGCTCCGAGCACCGTTTCGGCCGCGTCGATCAGCGGCTGATGGCGCGGCGACACCGCCGAGGCCGGCAGGTCGCGGCCGGCTTCGCCGGCAGCGACGACACGCTCGACCATGGCGTCGTAGGTGGATTGCAGGGTCGCGAGATCGTCCGGCCGGCTGCGCCGGCCGTCCAGGCTCAGCATGTCGATCGTCGGGTCGTGGTATTCGAGGGTGTAGCCCCAGGCATCGGCCATCGGCTTGAAGGGGTTGCGGTCGGCGGCGTGGATCCAGGCGCAGCCCTGGTCGAACGGCACGCCGAAGCTGGCCTCCTCGGTCCAGGCGCGGCCGCCGATCCGCGGCCTGGCCTCCAGCACGGTGACGCTTCGCCCCGCTTCCAGCATCCGCCGGGCGGCGGCCATGCCGGCGGCACCGGCGCCGACGATCACCACGTCCACGTCTCCGGAAGCGGCCCGGGCGCGCAGCGGTGGCGCCATCGTCGCCAACAGCCCCAGCCCGCCCAGCCCGGCCAATACCCGGCGTCGCCCGATCCCCGGTCGCCGCCCATCCCCCCCGCTTCGCATCCCGCCCCCCCCCCCGTCGCTGGTCGACGCGGGGAGGGTAGTGGGAGATCGCGCCACCGTCATCCCGGCCGGGAATCGGTGACGCGGGACGGCGAGGATCCGTTGCCGTCGACCCTCTGACGGTCGCGCCGTCGCGTCGTCCGGTCGGCTATTCCGCCGCCTCGCGACCGAAGAACTTGTTCGGCCGCAGGAAGGTGCCGAGCAGCAGCGCGCCGTTCTTCGACCGTGCCACGTGCCGCGATCCGGCCGGGCGCCACACGAAATTCCCGGCGGTGGCGACGCCCTCCTCGTCCTCGATCGAGCCCTCCAGCACGAAGGTCTGCTCGATCTCGACGTGCTCGTGCAGCGGCAGCTCGGAGCCCGGTGCCCACTTGAACAGCGCCGTCAGCAGCCCGGTCTCCTCGTCCTTCAGCAGCACCTTCCACTCGACGCCGGGATACGGCGTCGGCTCCCACGCGATCGCCGCGACGTCGACGTAGCGCGAGGCCAGCGCGTCGAGCGCGCCGTGGTTGGCGGCCTTGGGGGTGTGGGCGCTCATGGGTCTCTCCCTCGGACATGGCTCGGGGTGATCCGGTGCCGCCATTGTTCCGCCGGGCGTTCGCCGCCGCAAGCGGAGACGTAGGCCTAAAACTTCTTTGGAAAATATTAATATGTCCGGTAATTATCCGGTCATGGATGATATAGACCGTAAGATCATCGAAGTGGTGCAGATGGACGGCCGGGTGACCAGCGCCGCGCTGGCCGAGGCGACCGGGCTGTCGGTGTCGGCCGCCAACGACCGGCTGCGGCGTCTGCAGGAGCGCGGCGTGATCGCCGGCTGGGCCGCCCGGGTCGATCCCGAGGCGGTCGGTCTGGCGATGCTGGCCTTCGTGTTCGTGCTGGTCGACCGGACCGAGCACAACGCACCCTTCCTGGCCGCCGCCGCGGCCCTGCCCGAGGTGCTGGAGCTGCACCACGTGACCGGCGCATGGTCGTATCTGCTCAAGGTGCGGGTGGCGGGCCCGCGCGCGCTGGAACGGTTGATCTCGGACCGCATCAAGGCGATCCCCGGGGTGGCGCGCAGCCTGACGGTGATCGCGCTGTCGAGCAGCAAGGAGACCTCGGCGCTGCCGGTCGAGGCGATGCGCGATGACCGCCGCTGATCCCGGGCTGTCGGAATTCCTGACCGGCCTCGCCTTCGGGCTGGCGCTCGCCATGCCGGTCGGGCCGATCGGCCTGCTGTGCATCCGGCGCAGCCTCGAGGACGGCTTCGCGGTCGGCTTCGCCACCGGCCTCGGCGCCGCGGTCGCCGACGCCGGCTACGGGGCGGTCGCCGCCTTCGGCCTGACGGCGGTCTCGGCGTTCCTGCTGTCGTGGCAGGACGCCCTCGCCCTGGCCGGCGGGGCGCTGCTGCTGTGGCTCGGCCTGGCGTCGTGGCGGGCGCCGGCGGCCACCGCGGCGGCCGGCGCCGGGCGGGCGCGGCGTCCGCTGGTGGCGCTCGCGCAGACCGCGGCGCTGACCGCCGGCAACCCGCAGACCGTGCTGACCTTCGCCGCCCTGGTCGGCGGTCTCGGCGTCGGCATGGGGGCCGACAGCGGCTGGGTGCCAGCGTCTGCCCTGGTGCTCGGGGTGTTCCTGGGCTCGGCCGCGTGGTGGCTCGTGCTGGCCGGCGGCGTCGCCTGGGGCTTGCAGGGCCGGCTGGTGGCGCGGCACATCCTGTGGATCAACCGGTCGGCCGGCGCGCTGGTGGCCGCTTTCGGGCTGGTGGCGATCGTCCGCGGCCTGGGCCTGCTGTAGCCGGCGGTCGCCGTCGACAGCGCCGGTTCCCGGCACCGTGGGCATCGCAGGGGGATGGCCATCGCGGCGGGACGCGCGCATGCTTCCGCCCGGTGGGAACGACGTCGAAACTGACGGAGAGTTCCCATGCGGAAATTCATCATCGAGCGCGAGATCGCCGGGATCGGCGACGCCGACCGCAACGCCCTGGTCGAGGCGGCCAAGACCTCGAACAGCGCGCTGGCGTCGATCGGCCCCGACATCCAATGGGTCGAGTCCTACGTGGCCGCCGACAAGACCTTCTGCGTCTACCTCGCCAAGGACGAGGAGATCATCCGTCGACACGCCGAAACCAGCGGCTTTCCGGCGAACCGGATCACCGAAATCCACCGGATGATCGAGCCGAGCACCGCCGCCGGTTGAGCGGCTTCAACGTGTCGGGGCCGGCTTTCGGGGCCGGCTTTCGGGGCCGGCTTTCGGGGCCGGCTTGTCACGGACGACGGTGCGGCCTCACTGTGTCGGCTGCGCTTGGGAGGGAGAGTTGCCATGAAGACCGTTCAGCAGATGCTTGCCGAAGCCGAGGCCGAGGTGCCGCGGATCAGTCCCGAGGACGCCAAGGAACTGGTCGGGCGCCCCGACGTCCTGTTCCTCGACGTCCGCGAACCGGCCGAGGTCGCGGCGTCGGGCAAGGTGCCGGGCGCGCTGGCCATTCCGCGCGGTCTGGTGGAGTTCCGGGCCGACCCGGCGTCCCCGCTGCACGACGCCGGGTTCGACCGCGCCAAGACGGTGGTCGCCTACTGTGCCTCCGGTGGTCGGTCGGCGCTGGTCGGCAAGGTGCTGAAGGACATGGGCTACGGCAATGTTCGCAACCTCGGCGGCTTCAAGGGCTGGCTGGACGCCGGCGGTGAGGTCGAGAAGACCTGACCGCCCCGCTCGCGGCCCGTTCACCCCGCCCCCGTTCACCGCGTCCCCGTTCACCGCGTCCCCGTTCATTGCGCCCGGTACCGCCGCTGTCCCGGAACCCTGCCTGGCCGGCCGCATCGACAGGCTCGACGCCGACCGGCAGATTGGATAAAATGCCATATATGTGGTGGGGACCACAACAGCGTGGCTGAGGGAGGGGACGGATGAGCCGGTACGCAGCGGGTGGCTTTGCCACCAAAAGTGGCGGTCGAAGGGCCGCCGCATCTCCAGGAATGTAACGCCAACGCTTGATCGGTCGTGATCGCCGTGGAACGCGGGGTCGCCGAAGCCGGGCCATGTCATCGTTACAATCCAGGAATCCAGCCATGAGCAAGTCATCCAGGGACCGTCTCCGGGAAGGGGACGTTCTGCAGAAGGTGTTTGAGACCGGAGGCCGCGAAGTCTGGCAGGTCGCCGAGATCTCCGAGCCGAACGGCATCCGACACGCCCGGCTGCGGCTGGCCTCGGACCCGACGATCGTCAAGACGCTGGCGATCGACACCATCCTGTCCGACCGGAGCCTGCGGCCGCGCTGATCGGCCGCCGGGGTGATCGAGGCTACCGGTCGGGCCCGGACTTGTTCCCGCCGGGAAACGGTGACCGGAACGATCCGATGACTGGCTGGCGGGCCGGCGGGCGGTTAGGTTGGCGGCTTCCCTGCCGAGGAGCTGCCCGTGACTGACCCAACCCGCATTCTGCTCTGGACCGATGCCCCAGCCGCCTACATCGACGCGATCGGTGCAGCCGGCCTCGCCGGGCGGGTCCAGGTCGACACCCTCGGGCGCAAGGAGAAGCCCTCGCCCGAGCAGTTGGCCGGGACAGCGGCGCTGATGGCGGCTGGCGCGCCGGCCGGGTTGCTTCCCGGAATGCCGAAGCTGCGCTGGATCCAGTCGATGACGGCGGGAGTGGAGGGTTGGCTGGCGCTGCCCGACCTGCCGGCCGGCGCGGTCCTGACCTGCGCGCGCGGCACCCACAAGGAATCGATGCCCGAGAACATCGTCGGCGCGCTGTTCTTCGTCGCCAAGCCGTACGCCGTGAACGCCGAGAACCAGAAGCACGCGCGCTGGGTCCAGACCGTGGCGCAGCCGCTGAACGGCAAGACGCTCGGCATCCTCGGTCTCGGCGCCATCGGCCAGGAGGTGGCCCGCATCGCCGACGCGCTTGGGATGCGCGTGATCGGCACGCGGCGCCGGCCGGAGCCGATGGCCCACGTCGCCGAGGTGCTGCCGGCCGACCGCACCGCCGAGGTTCTGGCGAAGTCCGACTTCGTCCTGCTGCTGCTGCCGGCGACGCCCGAGACCGACCGGATCATCGACGCCGCCCGCCTCGCCACCATGAAACCGACCGCCTGGCTGCTGAACTTCGGCCGCGGCCACCTGATCGACGATGCCGACCTGGTGGCGGCGGTCAAGGCCGGAACCATCGCCGGCGCCGTGCTCGACGTGTTCCGCCAGGAGCCGCTGCCGGCCGACCATCCGTTCTGGACGACCGAGGGCATCGTCGGTCTGCCGCACATCGGCGGCCCGCACCCCGAGCGCGACCGCATCGTCGCCCGGCTGTTCGTCGAGAATCTGCGCCGTTTCCTCGACGGCGAGCCGCTGAAGGAGGTCGTCGACCGGGCGGCGGGGTACTGAGCGGGAGGGTTCGCTACCCGCTCTGTGCCGACAGCCCGCCGTCGACCGGCATGATCAGGGCGGTGACGTATTGTGCCTCGTCGGAGGCCAGGAACACCGCTGCGTTGGCGACGTCCCAGGCGGTGCCCATGCGGCGCAGCAGCGGCACCCGGTCGTCGCGCTCGCGGCGCACGGTGTCGCGGTCGACGTTGCGTTCGCGCGCCCGGCGCTCGATCGCCATCGGGGTGTCGATCAGCCCCGGCAGGATGGCGTTGCAGCGCACCCCGTATTCGGCGTTCTCCAGCGCGATGTGGTGGGTCAGCGTGTTCACCGCGCCCTTGCTGGTCTTGTAGGTGACGCCGGAGCGCTGGCCGGGCTCGCGCCGCGCGCAGATCGAGGCGATCGACGAGACGTTCAGGATGACGCCCGAGCGCTGCGCCCGCATCACCGGCAGGACGTGCTTGCAGGTCATGAACATGCCCTTGAGGTTCATGGCGAACAGCTGGTCCCAGATGTCCGCGTCCATCTCGGTGGTGCCGCGGTCGCCCTCGGAGCGGCCGACGTTGTTGTGCAGGATGTCGATGCGGCCGTAGCGCTCGACGCCGGCGGTGGCGATCGCCCGGCAGTCGGCCTCGGCCGTGATGTCGGCCGCGAGAACCGACGCCTCGCCGCCGTCGGCGGCGATCATCCGCCCGGTCTCGGCGGCCCAGTCGGGGTTGCGATCGACCAGCAGGACGCGGGCGCCCTCCTGGGCGAACCGGATGGCGGTCGCCCGACCGTTGCCGGGGGTCTCGCCCGGCTGCTGGCCGGCCCCGACCACGATTGCCACCTTGTCCTTCAGCCGCATCGCCCGTTCCTCCCGTCGTTCTGGTTCAGCCGGCCGCCTTCAAGCGTCCGGGGCGCAAAGGGGCTCCAGACAGGGACACCGCCCTGCGTCAACGTCCAGGCTGACCGGGATGCGAGCCGCGCTGCAACAGAATCCGACCAAGACGGTCGGATCGATCGCCAGATCCCGCGGAGAGGCAGGGCGGCGGAAAGTCGTCCGGTTCCGGCGCCGTTTGGGAACACCCGGACGCGTTTCGCGTTAGGCGAGTAAATAGATCATAAGCTCAACGTTTGGATGGTAGCGGTGAGGTGGAAACGTGCCCCGTGCAGGCATTACAGGGTCGACAGGCCTCGAAGGGGGTCACCCGCCCGCGGGCAACATCGGCATGGCGCAAATGGTTCGGGATCACGACTGGGCGGCGACGCCACTCGGGCCGAGAAGCGATTGGCCGAAACGCCTCGGCCTGACTGTCGAACTCATCCTGCACTCGCCGATCGCGATGATCCTGCTGTGGGGGCCCGACCTCACCCGGATCTACAACGACGCGTACTGCCAGGTCATGGCCGTGCAGCATCCCGACGATCTAGGTCTGCCGACCCGTGGCTGCTGGCCCGAGGGCTGGGAGTTTGCGGCGCCGGTCTGCGAGGCGGCGCTCCGGGGCGAGGGGAGCTCGTTCCGGAACCAGAGACTCATCCTGGAGCGCACCGGCGTGACCGAAGAGGCGTGGTTCGATCTCACCTACGTTCCAGTGCGCGACGACCTCGGCGCCGTCGCGGGGATCCTGGCGATCGTCGCCGAGGTCACGGCCGATCTGTTCGCGCGCCTGCGCCAGCATTTCATGGGCGAGTTGGAGCAGCGCCTGCGCCCGGTGCGCGATCCTCTCGAGGTCATGGCGATCGCTTCCGACGCCCTTGGCCGGCAACTCGGCGCCGGGCTGGTCGCCTACATCGACATCGACCCGGGGACCGAGGTTGCAGTGGTCGAGCGCGATTGGACCGACGGTACAATGAACAGCATTGTCGGCCGGCACCGGCTTCCGGACTTCGGCCCGGACTTCGTGGCCGAACTGAAGCGCGGCCGGATGGTCGTCATCCATGACGTTGACACCGACCCGCGGAGCGCGTCGCCCGGCGCGCATCGCGCGTTCGGTGCGCTGTCGATCCGGTCGCTTCTTGACGTGCCGCTGATCAAGGGTGGTCGGCTCGACGCGATGCTCACGATCCTCTGCCGGGAGCCGAGGGTGTGGACCGATGGCGACATCGAGCTGGCCAACGATACCGCGGAGCGGACCTGGGAGGCCGTCGAGCGGGCCCGCGCCGAGGCGGCGCTGCGCTCCAGCGAGGCGCTCCTGGACGCGATCTTCGACTCGGCCCCGGTCGGTCTCGGCGTCTGGGACCGACAGCTGCGGTTCCTGAGGGTGAACCGCCGGCTCGCCGAGATCAACGGAATCGAGCCCGACGCGCATGTCGGCCGGCATCCGGCCGAGCTGCTGCCGGCGATCGACGGCCTGGATCCGCTCCTGCAGCGCTGGCAGGCGGTCATTGAGACCGGAGAGCCGCTGGTGAACGTCGAGGTCACCGGCACTACGCCAGCGGAGCCCGGCGTCATCCGTCACTGGGTCGAGCACTTTTTCCCGATCCGCGTCGACGCCCAAGTGGTCGGTCTGGGCGCCATCGTCGAGGACATCACGGCGCGCCGGCGGGCGGAAGACCACCGCGCGCTGCTGACCAGCGAGTTGAACCACCGGGTGAAGAACACCCTCGCTATCGTGCAGGCTCTCGCCCGTCAGACCTTTGCGGGCGCGGCAGTCCCCCCCGACGCCCGCGCCGCGTTCGAGGGGCGGCTGTCAGCCCTCGCCGCCGCGCACGACCTGCTGACCCACGGACACTGGGAAAGCGCCGCGCTGGGCGACCTTGTGCGCGATGTCTTCGGTCTCTGCGGTATCCCTCGCGAGAGGTCGACAGTGGAGGGACCCACGGTGGTGCTGCAGCCGCGGGCGGCGGTCAGCATGGCGCTGGCAATCCATGAACTGGCGACCAACGCGACCAAGTACGGCGCCATGTCGAACCGCGATGGCCGGATCGCGGTGACCTGGAGCCTGACGCCGACGCCTTCTCCCCGCCTGGATCTGCATTGGCGCGAGAGTGACGGTCCGAAGGTTCTTCGGCCCGGGCGTCGCGGGTTTGGGAGCCGCATGATACAGCAGGTTCTGGCTCAGGAGTTCCAGGGGCAGGTGGATGTCGAGTACCGGACCGACGGGTTGCTCTGTCACATGTCCGCGCCGTGGCCGGAGGCGGGCGAGCCGCGCTGAAGCCACGACGATGGTCGCGGCGCTGGCCGCGCTGGTGCTGTCCGTACTGGCGGTGATCATCCTGGCACCCGGTGGCGCGGCCTCAGCCGAGGCACCGATCGACCTCCGGACGGTTGCGCGGACCGGCGCCTGGAACGACGCGCTCGCCTGCCCGCCGGCGACCTGCCGCGCTGCGTCCGACATCGCGAGTCCGGTCGTCGCGGTGCCTGTCGACGCGCTGATCGAACGCGCCCTGGAGGTGCTGGTGCTTCAGCCGCGCGTCGACTTGATCTCGGTCGACCGCGCGCTCCGCCAGATCGTCTTCGTCCAGCGATCGGCGGTGCTGGGCTTTCCCGACACAATCCGGGTCCAGGCGATCGAGATTGCTGCCGGCAGCGCTGTGATCGTCTACAGTCGGTCGAACTATGGGTACTGGGACATCGGGGTGAACCGGGCGCGGGTGGCGCGCTGGCTGGACCTGATTTTCGCCGAGAGGGATCGCCGATGAACGCGCCGACGGCCAACGACAGTCTGGTCACCGACCTTGGGGATCGTCGCTACCGCATCGAGCGTGGCTGGGCTCGCCTGCCCGCCGGAATGGAGTGGGGCATGGTCAGCCAGGTAGCGGTGGCGTCCGACGGCAGGCTGTTCGTCCTGCAGCGCCGCAACCCACCGGTGGCGGTGTTCGCTCCGGACGGCAGCTTCGCCGGCGGGCTGCTGGAAAACCGCATCGTTGACGGCCACGCCATCCACATCGACCGTCGCCCGGATGGCGCCGAACGGCTGTTCATCGTCGATCGCGACGCCCACGAGATCGTCTGCACCGACCTCGACGGCCGCGTGCTGTTCACGCTCGGCTCCCGCAATGTCCCGGCCTTCGAGGCGCCGTTCAACAGCCCGACCGACGTCACCGTGGCGCCGGACGGCGAGATCTACGTCTCCGATGGCTACGGCAACGCCCGGGTTCACCGGTTCGCGTCCGACGGCAGGCACCTCGCATCCTGGGGGGTGATCGGGACCCGTCCCGGTGCCTTCATCACGCCGCACGCGATCACCATCGACCCCCAAGACCGGGTGCTGGTGGCCGACCGCGAGAACAACCGCGTGCAGGTCTTCGACCGCCGGGGAAACGTGCTGGCGGTCTGGCAGGGCATGCACAAGCCGATGGACGTGGTGGTCGACGATCGCGGGCTGGTGCTGGTCTCGGACCAGGTGCCGCGGATCCACGCCCTGCGCCTCGACGGCTCCATCGCCGGGCGCGGCCGGGCGGCGATCAACGGCGCCCACGGCATGGCCGTCGGCCCCGACGGCGCGGTGTATCTGGCCGAACTGGCGCCGGAGACCGTCACGCGGCTGACTCCGGTGGGGTGAACCGAGGCTCAGTAGGTGCCGCGGTAGCGCTCCTGGTGGGTCGCCTTGTGGAACTGGTCGAT
The DNA here is from genome assembly GCA_964396345.1 of uncultured Thalassobaculum sp. Lineage (GTDB taxonomy): Bacteria > Pseudomonadota > Alphaproteobacteria > Thalassobaculales > Thalassobaculaceae > Thalassobaculum_A. The sequence continues at coordinate 61 of CAYNFA010000069.1, read as the reverse complement.
CATCGTGATGAAGTCGAACACCGGAACACCGAGCGCTGCCTGCACCGCGTGGGCGTAGGGC
>CAYNFA010000068.1:0-11173 GCA_964396345.1 uncultured Thalassobaculum sp. | reverse complement strand
CATCGGCATCGCCCGGGCTCTGGCGCTGCGGCCGCCGATGCTGATCTGCGACGAGCCGGTGTCGGCGCTCGACGTCTCGATCCAGGCCCAGGTGCTGAACCTGCTGAAGGACCTCAAGGAGACCCTCGGCCTGACCTATCTGTTCGTCTCCCACAACCTGGCGGTGGTCGACTACATCGCCGACCGCATCGCGGTGATGTGCGCGGGCCGGCTCATCGAACTGGCCGAGCGCGAGGAGCTGTTCCGCAACCCGGTCCACCCCTACACCCAGGCCCTGCTCGCCGCGGTCCCCGACCCCAACCTCGACCATCCGCTGGATTTCGCCCGGATCATGGATGAGCGCGCTTCGCAGCCGGCGGAATGGCCGGCGCCGTTCACCATCGACGCCGACAGCCGGCCGAGCTTCATCGACATCGGGGGCGAGCATTTCGTGCGGGCCGACCCGCGGATCCTGAACCTCAGGCTGGCGTCGTGACCGCCCGGTCCGGAGCCGTGCCGGCGGCGCTGACCGCGCGCTCCCTGATCGCGCTTACTCTGGGCGCGGCCGCGCTGGTCGGGCTTGCCGCCGCTCCGGCCGGTGCCGAGGGCCGGCGCTATGTCGAGCCCCCGACGCTGGTCCAGGACGTCGCCGGGCTGCGGCTGCCGCCGGTGGCCGCCCGGCTGCCGCGCCAGCCACAGGTCGTCGACCTCGCCGCCGACGGCAAGGAGCCGGGGCAATACGGCGGCAGCCTGTCGATGATCATGGGCCGGGACAAGGATACCCGGCAGATGGTGGTCTACGGCTACGCCCGCCTGGTCGGCTACCGGCCGGGCGACTTCGAACTGGTCCCCGACATCGCCGCCGCCGTCGAGGTCGAGGAAGACCGGGTGTTCACCTTCAGGCTGCGCGAGGGCCACCGCTGGTCGGACGGCGAGCCGTTCACCACCGAGGACTTTCGGTACTTCTGGGAGGACGTGGCGAACAACCCGGCGCTGTCGCCGACCGGACCGCCGTCCGAGCTGGTGGTCGACGGCGTGCCGGCGACGGTGGAGATCCTGTCGCCGACCGTGGTCCGCTACTCATGGCCGCAGCCGAACCCCGAGTTCCTGCCGTCGCTCGCCGGCGCCCGGCCGCTCTACCTGTATCGTCCGGCGCACTACCTGCGGCAGTTCCACGGCGACCACGCCGACCCGGCGGCGCTAGAGAAGCGGGTCAGCGAAGGCCGGCAACGCAACTGGTCGGCGCTGCACAACCGCGTCGACAGCATGTACCAGTTCGACAACCCCCGGCTGCCGACGCTGCAGCCCTGGATGGCGGTTACCGAGCCGCCGTCGGACCGCTTCGTGTACCGCCGCAACCCCTACTACCACCGGGTCGACCCGGAAGGGCACCAGCTTCCCTACATCGACGAGGTGGTGTTCCTGGTGGCGGCTCCGGGGCTGATCCCGACCAAGACCGGGGCCGGGGAATCGGCGCTCCAGGCCCGCTACCTGTCGTTTGACGACTACACATTCCTGCGCCAGTCCGAGACCCGCTCAGGCTACGAGACCTACCTCTGGCGCACCGCCTACGGCGCCCACCTGGCGCTGTACCCGAACCTGAACGCCGAGGATCCGGTCTGGCGGGCGCTGATGCGCGACGCGCGGTTCCGCCGGGCGCTGTCGATGGCGATCGACCGGCACGAGATCAACGAGGTGATCTACTACGGGCTGGCGCTGGACGGGAACGACACGCTGCTGCCGAAATCGCCGCTGTACCGCGACGGCCTGCGCGAGCGCTGGGCGGCCTACGATCCCGAGGCGGCGAACGCCCTGCTCGACGCCATCGGCCTGACCGAGCGCGACTCCCGCGGGATCCGGCTGCTGCCGGACGGCCGGCCGGCAGAGATCGTGGTCGAGACCGCCGGCGAGAGCTCGGAGCAGACCGACGTCCTTGAACTGATCCACGACCGCTGGATGGCGGTCGGCATCAAGCTCTACAGCCGACCGACCCAGCGCACGGTATTCCGCAACCGGGTGTTCGCCGGCAAGACCTTGATGTCGATCTGGTCGGGAATCGAGAACGGGCTGGCCACCGCCGACACCAGCCCGCAGGCCTTCGCCCCGACCGACCAGAACCAGTACATGTGGCCGAAATGGGGGCAGCACCACCAGACCGGTGGCGCCGCCGGCGAGGCCCCGGACCTGCCCGAGGCGCGTCGCCTGATGGAGTTGTACCGGGTCTGGCGCGCTGTCGATTCGCGCCCGGAACGAATCGCCGTGTGGGACGAGATGCTGGCGATCTGGGCCGATCAGACCTTCACCATCGGTCTGGTCGCCGGGGTGCTGCAGCCGGTGGTGGTCGACCTCGACCTGCACAACGTCCCGGTCCAGGGCGTGTACGCCTGGGAGCCGGGGGCGCATTTCGGGATCTACCGGCCCGACACCTTCTTCTTCGGCCCGACCCGGCCACGGACCCCGGACTCGCTGCTGACCGCCGCCGTCCGGAACCGGAGCTGACGGATGCTCGACTACCTGGTCCGCCGCCTGCTGGTCATGATCCCGACGCTGATCGCGGTCAGCGTCATCACCTTCATCATCATCCAGCTGCCGCCGGGCGACTACCTCTCGACCCTGATCGCCGAGATGGAGAGCCAGGGCGAGAACGTCGACGTCGCCAAGATCGCCGCGCTGCGCGAGCAATACGGCCTCGACCGGCCGCTGTGGCAGCAGTACCTGGTCTGGGCCGTCGGCATGCTGCGCGGTGATTTCGGCTACAGCTTCGAGTACCAACTGCCGGTCGCCGACGTGGTCGGGGACCGGATCATGCTGACCATCGTGCTGAATTTCGGCACGATCCTGTTCATCTATCTGGTGTCGTTCCCGATCGCGATCTATTCCGCCACCCACCAGTACAGCTGGGGCGACTACGGGTTGACGCTGGTCGGCTTCATCGGGCTGGCGACGCCGAACTTCCTGCTGGCGCTGATCCTGCTTTACTTCACCAATTTGTGGTTCGGGACCTCGATCGGCGGGCTGATGGACCCGTCCTACATCGACCAGCCCTGGACCTGGGGCAAGATCCTCTCGGTCCTCGAGCACCTGTGGGTCCCGGTGGTGGTGATCGGCACCTCCGGGACCGCCGCGATGATCCGTCGGCTGCGGGCCAACCTGCTCGACGAGTTGCAGAAGCAATATGTCGTCACCGCCCGCGCCAAGGGCCTGCCGCCGATGCGCGCGCTGCTGAAGTACCCGCTGCGCATGTCGCTGAACCCGTTCATCGCCGACATCGGCAACATGCTGCCGCAGGTGGTCTCGGGCTCGGCGGTGGTGGCGATGGTGCTGTCGCTGCCGACCACCGGGCCGATGCTGATCACCGCGCTGCAAAGCCAGGACATGTACCTGGCCGGCTCGTTCCTGATGTTCCTGGCGGTGCTCACCGTGTTCGGCATGCTGCTGTCGGACCTGGCGCTCGCCTGGCTCGACCCGCGCATCCGCCTCGGCGCCGGGACCGGCCGATGAGCGCCGATTCCCCGCCGCGCCCGCGCGCCCGCCATTTCGTCGACCGCTCGCCGTTCAACCCGGCTTCCGACGAGGTGCTGACGGCGCAGCAGGAACGCTACTACATGGCGTCGCAGTGGCGGATGATGTGGTGGAAGCTGCGCCGCCACCGGCTGGCCGTGATCTCCGGCGGATTCCTGGCGCTGCTGTACGTTTCGGTGCTGATCTCAGAGCTGATCGCGCCGTATGGCCTGACCACCCGTCACACCGAGTACATCTACGCGCCGCCGCAGGGCGTCCACTTCTTCCAGGACGGCCGGTTCGTGGGTCCCTACGTGCTCGGGCTCGACTACCAGCTCGACCTGCGCACCCTGAAGCGCGAGTACACACCCAACCCGGATCGGCCACAGAAGCTGCGGTTCCTGTGCTCGGGCGATCCCTACGAGTTCTGGGGAATGTTCCGGGCGGACCTCCACCTGGTGTGCCCGGCCGAGGGTGGTACGCTGTTCCTCCTCGGGACCGACCGTCTCGGCCGCGACATGTTCTCGCGCATCGTCTACGGGACCCGGATCTCGCTAACCGTCGGCCTTATCGGGATCATCGTCAGCTTCGTGCTCGGCATCGTGATCGGCGGCATCGCCGGCTACTACGGCGGCTGGATCGATTCGCTGATCCAGCGGGTGATCGAGGTCATCCGGTCGTTCCCGGAACTGCCGCTGTGGATGGCGCTGTCGGCGGCGCTGCCGGTGACCTGGAGTCCGATCGTCATCTACTTCGGCATCACCCTGATCCTCGGCCTGCTCGACTGGACCGGTCTCGCCCGGGCGGTGCGCTCCAAGCTGCTGGCGCTGCGCGAGGAGGATTTCTGCGTCGCCGCCGAACTGATGGGCGCCAGACCGACGCGGATCATCGGCCGCCATCTGCTGCCGAGCTTCATGAGCCATCTGATCGCCTCGGCGACGCTGTCGATCCCGACCATGATTCTCGGCGAGACCGCGCTCAGCTTCCTCGGGCTCGGCCTGAGGCCGCCAATCACCTCCTGGGGCGTGCTGCTGACCGAGGCGCAGAACATCAACGCGGTCGAGCTGTACCCCTGGATCATGACCCCGGTTATCCCGGTCATTCTGGTCGTGCTGGCCTTCAACTTCTTCGGCGACGGCCTGCGCGACGCCGCCGACCCGTACCGGTAGGCCTGGAACAAGTCTTCCACCCGCCCGTTCCCACCCGTCGGCGACGCCCGCCGGCGATCGGCAACCGGGAGGAAGCCATGGCCCATTGCGACGTGTGCGGAAACGACTATGACAAGGCCTTCCAGGTCACCAGCGACGGCCGCACCATGACCTTCGACAGCTTCGAATGCGCCATTCACGCGATGGCGCCGCGGTGCGCGCACTGCGATTGCCGGATCATCGGCCACGGGGTCGAGGAAGCCGGGGCGATCTACTGCTGCGCCAACTGCGCTGGCCATGAAGGCGGCACCGCCCTGCGCGACCGCGCTTAGCCGGGTTTAGTGGCTCCGGGGAGCGGTCGGTCGGCCGTCAGCACCTTGGAGAGGTAGGCCGGCTCGGTCCCGGCCGGTACGAACCCGGCGCCGCGCAGCAGGGCCGGCAGATCTGCGGCGATCCAGTCCCGGAAATACGGTTCGTGGAAGTGGTCCGGAAAGCCGCGGAGCACCGGATCCAGGGCCGGCGCGTCGCCCAGTTGCAGGGCGTCGACCACCACCAGCCGGCCCCCCGGGCGCAACACCCGCGCGGCCTCGGCCAGGACCGCGCGACGGGCCTCGGGCGGCAATTCGTGGAGCAGGTACACCGCCGTGACGATGTCCACCGAGGCGTCGGGCAGCGGGATGGCCTCGGCCGCGGCGCGGTGCCAGGTTACGGGAACCCCGGCGAGCCGCCTGCGGGCTTGGTCGAGATACGCCGCCGACAGGTCGAGCGCGTGCAGGTCGAGACCGGGAAACGCCGCTGCCGCCGCCAGCGGCAAAGCCCCTGTGCCGGTCCCGAGATCGAGAAGCCGGACAGCGCCGCGGTTCCGGGCACCGCGGTCCGCCAGCCAGCGGCCAATCGGCGGCAGGGCGCGGCGCCGCATGGCGTCGGCGAGGCCGCCGAACAGGATCTCGACCTGGGTGTCGTACAGCGCGGCCGAGTCCGCGGTCAGCCAGCCACCGGACTGGTCGTGGAAGCTCTGCAGGTAGTAGTCCGGGAAACCCGGCACGACCGGCGGCGGCGCCGGCTCGCCCTCGGGCCGCCCGCGACGTCGTCGTCGGCGCAACGCCACGCTTGGCAGGTCGCGCCAGTACCGTGCCGCCTCGGCCAACGCGCTGGCCGGTTTCGGGACCAGCCCGGGCGGCGGCGGATAGACGCGGTCCTGGATGTCGGCGAGGTCGCGGGCCAGAAGCGCGAGCGCCCGCGCCGCCAACGCCGATCGGATCCGGCCGCCGGCCGCCCGGCTCCGCAGGCCGGGGGGCGGCGTGCCCTCGACTCGCGCCAGCCAGCGTCGGGTGGCGGCGTACTGGCCGAGGTACCAAGCGATCCGGGTGGCCTGGGCGGTGACGTACGCGGCGGCGGCAAAGGCGGAACCCAAGATCTCGGGACGGGTTGGGATCATGGATCGATAGGGTGGGGCTGCGCGAAGTCGGGTCAAGGGCTCGTCGTTACGATCAGGAGAAATGCCGATGCCCGCGCCTGCCTACCCCGCCTCTTGCCCGCCGTCCGGCGGTGTGGCACATCCCGGCGACAGCACGACGAGCCCGGGAGTCGCGGCCATGACGGCGTTCAGGACGCTTGACCAGGTAGAAGTCTCGGGCCGGCGGGTTCTGGTGCGGCTCGACCTGAACGTCCCGATGAAGGACGGCCGGGTGACCGACGCGACCCGGATCGAACGCGCAGCCCCCACCGTGCGGGAACTCGCCGAGAAGGGCGCCCGGGTGATCGTGGTCTCGCACTACGGCCGCCCCAAGGGCAAGCCCGATCCGGCGATGTCGCTGGCGCTGCTGGTCGAGCCGCTCTCGGCGGCGGTGCAGCGGCCGGTGGCGTTCGCCTCCGACTGCGTCGGGCCGACCGCGGCGGCGGTCGTCGACGGCCTCACCGACGGCAGCGTGGCTTTGCTGGAGAACCTGCGCTTCCACGCCGGCGAGGAGGCCAACGACCCGTCGTTCGCCGATGCCCTTGCCGAGCTCTGCGATCTCTACGTCGACGACGCCTTCTCGGCCGCCCACCGCGCGCACGCCTCGATCGACGGGATCGCCAGGCGCCGACCGGCCTATGCGGGCCGGGCGATGCAGGCCGAGTTGGACGCGCTCGGGCGGGCGCTGGAGGCGCCGACCCGCCCGGTCGCGGCGGTGGTCGGCGGATCCAAGGTGTCCTCGAAGCTGGACCTGCTCGGCAATCTGGTGGAGCGGGTGGACATGCTGGCGATCGGCGGCGGCATGGCCAACACCTTCCTGTTCGCCCAGGGCCTCGAGATCGGTGCGTCGCTGGCCGAGCGCGACCTCGCCGGAACCGCCCGCTCGATCCTCGGCAAGGCCGAGGCCAAGGGCTGCGAGGTGGTGCTGGCGGTCGACGCCGTCGTCGCCTCCAAGCTGGCCCCTGGGATCGCCTCCTCGGTGGTCCCGGTCGACGCGGTGCCGGCCGGCATGATGATCCTGGATGTCGGGCCGGAGACGGTGTCGCTGATCGCCGACCGGCTGGCCGGCTGCCGCACCCTGGTCTGGAACGGGCCGCTCGGGGCGTTCGAGACCGCGCCGTTCGACGCCGGAACCTCGGCGTTGGCCCGGGCGGCGGCGGAATTGACCGACCAGGGCCGCCTGCTGACCGTCGCCGGCGGCGGCGACACCGTGGCGGCGCTGGCCCACGCCGGGGTGCTGGAGCGGTTTTCCTACGTGTCGACGGCGGGCGGGGCGTTCCTGGAGTGGCTCGAAGGCAAGGACCTGCCGGGCGTCGCGGTGTTGCGGAGCTAAGGCGGCGCGGCGCCGATCCGGGCGCGACCGAAGGTCGCACGGCCCTGGGGAGCGGACGCCGCCGCAACGTCCGGCAACCTCGGGCGTTGCCATCCGGGGGCGGGTCCCCTATCCAGATTGAGCGTAATCCGGCCGGGCAACACGGCCGCGCGAGGGTGGAGGAAGCAGCGTGCAGACCATCGGCGATCACGCGGGTCTCAAGGCCCACGGCTTGAGCAACCTGAAATCGGTGCGTTGGAACCTTGGTCTGGGAGCGCTCTACGAGGAAGCGATCCGCCGCGGCGAAGGTGTGGTGACCGCCGGCGGCGCGTTGCTCGTTACCACCGGCGAGCACACCGGCCGGTCGCCGAAGGACAAGTTCATCGTCGAGAGCGACTCGACCCGCGAGGCGGTGGATTGGGGCGCCGTCAACCAGCGGATCAGCCGCGATGGCTTCGACGCGATGCACGCGCGGCTCGCCGCCTACTACCAGGGCCGCGACGCGTTCGTGGTGGATTGCTGGGCCGGCGCCGACCCCGAGTTCCGGCTGCCGGTTCGGGTGGTCACCGAGACCGCCTGGCACAACCTGTTCGCCCGCAACATGTTCATCCGGCCCGATCCGGCCGACTTGGCCGGGTTCGAGCCGGGGTTCACGATCCTGCACGCCCCCGGCCTGATCGCCCGCGGCAAGGATGACGGCCTGAATTCCGGAACCTTCATCCTGGTCGACTTCGACCGCCGGCTGATCCTGATTGGCGGCTCCTGGTACGCCGGCGAGATCAAGAAGTCGATTTTCGGCGTGCTCAACTACCTGCTGCCGGACCGCGGCGTGATGCCGATGCACTGCTCGGCCAACATCGGCGCCAAGGGCGACGTCGCGATCTTCTTCGGCCTTTCGGGTACCGGCAAGACCACCCTCTCGGCGGACGGCACCCGCACGCTGATCGGCGACGACGAACACGGCTGGTCCGACACCGGCATCTTCAATTTCGAGGGCGGCTGCTACGCCAAGGTGATCCGGCTTTCGGCCGAGGCCGAGCCGGAAATCTGGGCGGCCAGCCACCGCTTCGGCGCGGTGCTCGAAAACGTCGTGCACGACCCGGTCTCGCGCGCCCTGATGCTGGACGATGACCGGTTCACCGAGAACACCCGGTCCTGCTACCCGCTCGACTTCATCCCCAACACCTCCTCGACCGGCGTCGCCGGCCACCCGGACAATCTGGTGATGCTGACGGCGGACGCGTTCGGCGTGCTGCCGCCGATCGCCAAGTTGACACCCGAGCAGGCGATGTACCATTTCCTGTCGGGCTACACCGCGCGCGTCGCCGGCACCGAGAAGGGCCTCGGCAAGCAGCCGCAGGCGACCTTCTCGACCTGCTTCGGCGCGCCGTTCATGCCGCGCCACCCTTCGGTCTACGGTGCCATGCTGCGCGACAAGATGGCCCGGCACGGCGCGACCTGCTGGCTGGTCAATACCGGCTGGTCGGGCGGCCAGGCCGGCAACGGCGGCGATCGCATGAAGATCGCCTACACCCGGGCGATGGTCCGGGCCGCCCTGGACGGCCGCCTCGGCAGCGCCGGGGTACGCGAGGACGGCCGCTTCGGCCTGCTGGTACCGGAGGCCTGCCCCGACGTCCCGAGCGAGGTCCTGCAACCGCGCGGCGCCTGGAACGACAAGAAGGCCTACGACGCCACCGCCCTCGACCTGTGCGGCCGATTCGAGGCGAACTTCAAGAAGTTCGAGCCGTTCGTCGACGACAGCGTCCGGGCCGCCGGCATTCGCCGAGCGGCCTGACCGGCATTCCTGACCGGCCCGCACCCGGTCAGGTGCGGGACCCCTCGCCCGCCTCGGTCAGCACCCGGGCCAGATCGTCGGCAAGGGTCTTGCCAAGTCGGATGATGGCGGCGTCCTTCGGCAGCCCGGACAGTTCCGGGTGGCCGGCCTCGAACGAGGTGACCACCGCCACCGGCAGCGCTTCGGTCGGCCGCATCGCCCGCAGCGCCCGCAACAGGTCAATCCCGGCCATGCCGTCGAGGACCGCCGACGACAGCACCACATCGGGCTTCTCGGCGACGGCGAAGCGGATGGCCTCGAACGGGTCCGACGCGGTCTGGGCCCGATAGCCGCAGTTGGCGAGTTCGCGCGCGAGCATGTGGCCGAGGGTCCGCGCCCGGGTCACCACCAGCGCGCGGCCAGGCTTTCCGATCACCGAGGTCGGGTCGAAGTCGAACGAGGCCGGCAGGCTGCGCAGGATGGCGGCGGTGCGGTCGGGGTCCGGGTTGCGTCCGCCCTCGACGATCTCGGCGAGCGCGTCGGCGAAGCGCTGCAGCTCGATCACGGGAAGGGGCTGCGCCTCGACCGATGCCTCCAGAAATTCTTCGAAGCGGTCGGCGACCAGCGAGATCGTCGGGAAACCGAAGGTCTTGCCCGAACCCTTGAGATGATGGATCTCGCGCGCCAGGTCGAGGAGCAACGGCCGTGGGTCCTTGGGGCGGTTGGCGAGCCCGCTTAACGCCAGCTGCGCCCGGGCCAACCGGTCCGTCGCGTCGTCGAGGAACTCGCTCATCAGCCGGTTGACGATGTCGTCGGCGATCGCCATCCCAGATTCTCCCGCCCTTTGCCATGGAGGCATGAGAATGCGGAGAATGGCGTGAACGATCCGTTAACGTTGAGAAGTGCGCCGTTGACCCAGGTCAAGGTCGGCCGCGCCACGCTCGGCTAGGGTAGGCTCCAGCGGGAGCCTGTCTCCCTGATGATGGCGGGACGTTGAGCGGTGGAGCGGCGCTGGATCTGGATCGTGTTGGTGGCGGCGGCCCTGCTGCTGCCGTTCTGGTTGGCGTCGCGACAGGCCGCGCAGCCGGCTGATGGCGCGCTGATCGCCTATTCGACCTTCAAGAAGCTGGTCACGGAGGGGCGGGTCGACGCTGTGACCCTGCGCGATGACGGGATCACGGCGATCCTGGACGCGCCGTTGGAGGTGCGACCCGGTGTCGCCACCGTCTCGGTGACCACCCTGATGCCGCCGTTCGGCGATCCAGATCTGCTGGCGCTTCTGGAGGAGGGCGATGTCGTTACCACGGCGCTGCCGTCCGGCGGCCGCGACTGGTGGCTGTCGGTGCTGCCCTGGCTGCTGTTTATCGGGATCTACGCCTTCTTCTGGACCCGGTTCTCGCGCGGCGTCACCGGCGGCGGCTTCGGGGGTGGCCTGGGGGGTGGATTGGGCGGCGGCGGCATCGACGCGTTCCTGAAGGGCCGCGCAACCCGAGAGGAGGCGCAGTCCAGACCGGTCACGTTCGCGGACGTCGCCGGCCAGGACAACGCCAAGCAAGAGGTTGCCGAGTTGGTTGAATTCCTGCGCGATCCGGAGCGTTACCGGCGGCTCGGTGCCGAGCCGCCGCGCGGCGTGCTTCTGATGGGGCCGCCGGGCACCGGCAAGACGTTGATGGCGCGGGCGCTGGCCGGCGAGGCCGGGGTGCCGTTCTTCAACATCTCGGCGTCGGAATTCATCGAGATGTTCGTCGGCGTTGGCGCCAGCCGGGTGCGCGCGATGTTCGACGAAGCCAAGAAGCGGGCGCCGTCGATCCTGTTCATCGACGAACTCGACGCGATCGGCCGCGTCCGTGGCGCGGGCTTCGGCGGTGGCCATGACGAGCGCGAGCAGACGCTGAACCAGATTCTGTCGGAAATGGACGGCTTCGAAGGCCATGAGGCGGTCATCGTGCTGGCGGCGACCAACCGGCCGGACGTGCTTGATCCTGCTTTGCTGCGTCCCGGAC
>CAYNFA010000067.1:0-11348 GCA_964396345.1 uncultured Thalassobaculum sp. | reverse complement strand
GAGCCATTCGCATTCGCGGCTGCCGTCGTCGGGTACTACGCGATCGCGTTCCTGATCCGCGCCTTGGTGCTAACCGGCTCGTCCGGCGACGAGGCGCAGCTGATGCTTTACGGACAGGGCATGGCGTGGCTCTACGACCTCGGAAACCCGCCGATGGCCGGCTGGCTGGCGACGGCTGCGGAGAGCCTGCTCGGTCCGTCGCTCGCGGTCGCGCTGATCATTCGCTACGGCCTGATGGCGCTGTTCCTGGTGCTGATGCACGCCGCCGCCCGCGAGGCGTTCGACGACCGCCGGCTGGCTCCGGCGGTGGCGATGTCCGCCTTCGGTCTCTGGTTCTATGGCTGGGAGTCGCTGCGCAACTACATGGATTCGCTGGTGCTGATCACGGCGCTGGCGGCGACCGTCTGGTTGATGCTGCGGCTTGCCAGGATGCCGACACGGCTGAACTACGCGGGCCTCGCCATCGCCGTGGCGGTCGGGACGCTTGGCAAGTTCAGCTACCCCGTGGTGCTGCTGTGCCTGATCGCGGCGGCGGGTGTCGATGCCGGGCTGCGGCGGGCGTTGTGGAGCCGGGCGGGCTTGGTGACGGTGGCGGTCGGCCTGGCGGCGGCGATGCTGCCTTATCTCTGGGCGTCGGCGAATCTTGAGTTGTGGCTGTCTGTCGCCGACGACCGCCTCGTGACCAGCGCGATTTCCGACCGCGAGATCGCGGGCGCTATCGACCGCGGGTGGCTGGTGCTCGACTCGGCGCTGAACTTCACGCTGCCGCTGCTGCCGCTGTTCGCGGTCGCGTTTCTGCCTGACCTTGTGCGGCGGGGGCCGTTGCCGCCAACATCGGCGCGGCGCCGGGTTCGGCGATGGCTCGGGGTGTGGCTGCTGCTGCTGTGGGCGGTGGCGACCGCTGTCGTCGTGGCCGTCGGCATGAGCAAGCTGCGCGAGCATTACATGTTCGTGCTGGCACCGTTGCCGCTGCTGCTGTTCGCCTGGCTGCCCGAGGCGGTGGTCGACACGGCGGCGCATCGTCGCCGGGCGGCTGCCTTCTGCGGTGTCCTCGGGGTACTGGCGATGGTCGCGCTCGCGGCCCTGGCCGGCCAGCGGGTGGTCGAGGCGGCCGGTTGCACCAAGTGTCGGCTGATCATGCCGTGGCGGGCCTTCGCCGACCAGCTCCGGGCGGCTGGATTCGAGCGTGGTACGATCGTCAGCTACGACTCCCCCTACACCGACGCCGGGGCCAATCTGCGGCGGTTCCTGCCGGACACCAGGGTGGTGTCGGACAAGCGGCCGCTGGTGGCGCCTGCCGCCCTCGACCGCCCCGGCGGCTGCCTGGTGGTCTGGAACGACGCGCGCTACCCGCAGATCGCCGACCAACTGCGCGCCGCTCCGATCCGCGAGATCGGCGCCCCAGTTCCCCCCGAAACCGTCTTCGGGCGGTTGGAGGCACCGCTGGTCGGCACCGCCAACCCCGCTCCGGCCCTCGGCTACGCTCTTATCGAGGCGGGCGCCGGCGACTGTCGTTGAGGTTCCTCGGCGCAGGCCGCAACCAGGGCGCGGAACAGGCGAAGGTGCCTGGGGCTCCAGACCATCAACTCCGGGTGCCATTGCACCCCGAGCCGGAACCGGTGCCCGGTCACCTCGATGGCCTGGACGATGCCCGCGTCGTCGACCGCCGTCACCTGCATGCCGTCGCCGAGCCGGTCGACCGCCTGGTGGTGCAGAGCGTTGATCCGCAGCGGCCGCTCGCCGATCAACTCGACGAGCCGGGACGGGCCGCGCGGGTGGGCGGTCTTGCAGGGAAAGATCGAGCGCGGGTTTGCCGCTTCGGGGTGCGAGCGGCCGAGGTCCAGGACCAGGGTGCCGCCGCGATGGACGTTCATCAGCTGGGCGCCGCGGCAGATGCCGAGCACCGGCCGGTCGTGCTGCTCGGCCCAGTCCAACGCCTGGATCTCCAGGGCATCCCGGTCCGGGTCGTAGGGCCACTCGTCGATCGTATCGATGCCGTACAACCGGGACTCGATGTCGACGCCGCCCCCGACGATCAGGCCGTCGAGCCCGTCGAACCGAGTCCGCCAGCCTGGACCGATCCGCACCGGCACGCCGCCCGACAACAGGACCGCGAGTGAATTCGCGAGCCGCATCGTCCGCCCCTTGTAACGGCCGGTGGTGACCCCGATGCGGGGCCGAGGACGCCCGAACAGTTTCAGAAAAGGGCGTTCCAAAGTCTCTCCCCCTGCCGGCGATTACGCTCGGCGACGCGGGCTGCCAGGCCGTCGACATCGAGGGCCCGCTCCTCGACGCCCTGCCATCGCGCCCATTGCCCGGCGACCGTCCAGAGCGGATCCTCGAGATCCGCGTTGGGCAGCCGCCAATGGAAGGTCGGCCTGGCCGACACCTTCGGATCGGCGATCGCCCGCTGCACCCGCTCGCGGTCGATCGACGCGAACAGAGGCAACAGGTCCAGTTCGCGGTTACGCGTGGGGTTGAACCGCAGGTAGTCGGCGATCAGGCAGTCCATGGAGGGTCGATAGCCCGGGTCCAGTACGTGGTCGACATAGCCCGCAGGGAACGGCTCGACGAACGGCAGAAGCGACCGCACCGGATCGACGCCGATGGCGACGCGCAAAGCCGGCGCTTCCAGGAGATATGATTGCAGGACCGCCAGAATCCTTGGTGCCGTCAGGTCGGCAGGGCCAAGCGCAGGGTTCAGGTGCAGTCCGAAGCCGTTCAGCAAGCCGGTGCGCGTACCCTCCGCTCCGAGCCGCACCAAGGTCTGCACCAGGGCGTCGATCTCGGGCAGCCGGCCGGCCGGTAGCGGTGGCGTCACGATCTCCGTGGGGACCCACTCACGGCCAAGATCGCCCAGAAACTCATTCGCCTTGTCGACCAGACCGCCATCGGGCTTGGTGCCGTGCACCCAGTCCCAGTCGAGCTCGACACGGAAATCTCCTATCTCCGTCGCTTCAACATGAAGACGATGCGGTCCGTCCGACCGAGTGACCCCACCGAAGCGCTGCCGGACCGCCTCGGCGGCGACGGCAGCGGCGAGCCGCCCAAACTCGATCTCAACCCCGACCCGGCGCTTTCCGCTCCGTCCAATCCAACTGGCGCCATCCTGTATCACATGGTCCATGTGGGTCCGTGCGACGCCTCATCAAGGCGTTCCGCCGGGGGAACGCGCCGCCGTTTGACACAGGGCCTGCCGCGCGGTACCGCAGCCGCGCCATGGTCGAGGTTCTCCCGTCCACCGCTGACGACGTCGGCGCCCTGTCCGACGTGTCCGACCGCCGCGCCGAAGAGCGCCGGCGGCGACGGTGGCTGACTGGCCGGGCCCACGTCGCTCTGCCGGCGGTGGCGCTCTCGATCGCAGCGGGTTTCGTGGCCGGGATCCTGGCGGTTGCCCAGGCCTTTCTCCTCGCGCGCCTGATCGCCGGCGCCATTGGCGGGGCCGGTGTCGATACCCTGGGGCCGACCGCGGCTATGGCGGTCGGCGTGCTGGTGGCGCGCGCCGGTCTGTCGGCGCTGTCCGACATCGTCGCCGCATCGGCGGCCTCGCGGGTGAAACGCGCGGTGCGGGCCGACCTGATCGCGGCGCTGGAGCAGCTCGGCCCATCCTGGCTCAAGAGCCGACGGACCGGCGCGGTTACGGCGACGGTGATCGAGCAGGTCGAGACGCTCGACGGTTTCGTCGCCCGCTGGCTGCCGGTCCAGGCGTTGGCGACGGCGATCCCGGTGGCCCTGCTGGTCCCGGCCTTCATGGTCGACGCCGGCACCGGCTGGATCCTGCTGACGGCCGGTGCCCTCGTGCCGCTGGCGATGGCGGCGGTAGGCTGGCGCACCGGCATGGCGGCGCGCCGCCAGATGACGGCCATGCAGCGCATGAGCGGGGTGTTCCTCGATCGCCTGCAGGGGCTGACGACCCTGAAGCTGTTCGGCGCCGCCGAGCGCGAGCTCGCCGCCATCCGCGACGTCGCCGACGGCTTCCGCGCCTCGACCATGGCGGTGCTGCGGCTCGCGTTCCTGTCGTCGACGGTGCTGGAGGTGCTGGCCATCGGCTCGCTCGCCCTGGTGGCCGGACGGCTCGCTTCGGCGCTGATCGCCGGCGGCGCTCCCGGCCTGGAGGCGGCGCTGTTCCTGCTGATCCTGGTGCCGGAGGTGTTCCTGCCGCTGCGCCGGCTCGGACTGCACTACCATGATCGCTCGGCGGCGGCCGGCGCGGCCGAAGGCATGCTGGAGATCCTCGATGCGGCCGAGCGGCTGCCGGTGGCGGCTGGGCGGCGGCGGCTCGAACGGGCGCCGGAGGTGGTGTTCGATGGGGTGTCGCTGGCCTATCCGGGCGGGCGTCGCGCCGCCCTTGACGGCGCCAGCTTCCGGATCGGGCCCGGTGAGACGGTCGCCCTGGTGGGGGAGAGCGGGTCGGGCAAGTCATCCGCGCTCGCGCTGCTGATGGGGTACGAGCGGCCGACCGCGGGGACGGTGCGGCTCGACGGCGCGGCGGTCGAGGGGGCGGGGGCACGCGCCTCCATCGCCTGGGCCGGACAGACCCCCCGCATCGTCGCCGGCTCGCTGGCCGACAACCTCCGCCTCGGCCGGCCTGACGCCTCGGACGAGGCGTTGCGGGCGGCCGCCGACGCCTGCCGGGTCCTGGAGTTCGCCGAGCGCTGGCCGGACGGACTGGCGACGATCGTCGGCGAGGGTGGGCGCGGGCTGTCCGGCGGCGAGGCGCGGCGGGTGGCGTTGGCGCGGGCCTTCCTGCGCGACGCTCCGCTGGTGCTGCTGGACGAGCCGACGGCCAATCTAGACCGAGACAGCGAGGCGGCGGTGCTGGATGCCATCGACCGGTTGCGGGTCGGGCGCACCGTGCTGATCGCCACCCACTCGGCCGAGGTGGTGCGGCGGGCCGACCGCGTGGTCCGGATCGATGCGGGACGGGTGACGGCCGCCCGGGAAACGGTCGCCGTTGACTGACCTGCTCGCCCTGCTGGCGCTGGCCCGGCGACGCGTCGGCTGGATGGCGATCGGCGCGGTCTGCTCGCTGGCGGCGACGGCGGCGGGCATCGCGGTGCTCGGCATCGCCGGCTCGCTCATCGCGGCGGCGGCGACCGGTGGCGTCCTCGCTGGCTTGCTGTGGCTGCGGGCTTTTGCCGTCGCGCGCATCGCCGCGCGCTATTTTGAGCGCCTGACCACCCATGAGGCTACGTTCCGGGTGCTGGCGGACCTCCGGCTCTGGGTCTTCGAACGGGCGATCCCGCTGGCTCCCGCCCGGCTCGGCGGCTGGCGTGGCGGCGATCTGATGGCCCGCCTGGTCTCCGACATCGACGCGCTCGACGGGCTCTACATCCGGCTGGTGACGCCGACGGTGGTGGCGGTCCTGACCGCGATTGGCCTGGCGTTCCTGCTGGGCGCCTTCTCGCCGGCGCTGGCGGCGGTGGTGATCGCGCTGATGGCGCTGGCCGGGGTCGGCGTGCCGGCGCTGGCGGAGCGCGCCGGACGCCGGGTCGGCGCCGATCAGGTGATGGCGGGGGCGCGGCTGCGCGTGGGGGTGGTGGACCTGATGCAGGGGATGGCCGACCTCGCCGCCAACGAGGCGCTCGGGCGCCAGGCGGCGACCATCGCCGCCGCCGAGTCCGACTGCGAGGCGGCTCGGTTCCGGCAGACTGTGATCGCGTCGCTGTCGGCGGCGGCGACCGTCGTGGTCGCGCAACTGTCGCTGGTCGCCCTGGTCCTGGGTTGGGCGGCTCTCGGTCCGGCGATCGCCGGCGGCGGGCCGGCGGTCGCGGTGGCGGTCCTGGTCACGCTGGCGGCGTTCGAGGCGGTGGCGCCGCTGCCGCTCGCCTGGCAGATGCTTGGGCGCACCGCGGCGGCGGCGCGGCGAATCCGCGAACTGGCCGAGGCGGCGCCCGCGGTGGCCGATCCGCCGGCGGAAAGGCGTCGTCAGGTGCCGCAATCGACCGCGCTGGCGCTGGAGAGTGTGGGGTTCAGCTACCCGGGCAGCCCGGTCGCCGCCCTGGAGCGGATCGACCTTGCGGTGCCCGAGGGCGGCCGCCTCGGCATCGCCGGCCCCAGCGGCGCCGGCAAGTCGACCTTGCTGGCCATGCTGCTGCGTTTCCACGATCCGGACACAGGACGGGTCACGCTGGGCGGCGTCGACCTGCGCGATCTGGCGCTCGCCGATGTGCACGCCCGCATCGGCGTGCTGTCGCAGTCGACGGCGATCCTAGCCGGCAGCCTTCGGGAGAACTTGGCGATCGCCGCGCCCTACGCCGACGATTCCGCGCTGGCCGCGGCCCTGGAGCGCGCCGGGTTGGGGCCGTTCCTGGCGGCCCTGCCGGACGGTCTCGACACCTGGCTCGGCGAGGCCGGGGTGGCGGTGTCGGGCGGCGAGGCGCGCCGGATCGCGCTTGCCCGGGTGCTGCTGAAGGACGCCCCGATCCTGCTGCTGGATGAGCCGACCGAAGGGCTCGACGCCGATACCGAGCGCTCGGTCCTGGCGGCGCTGCGGCCGGCGATGGCCAGCCGCACCGTGATCGCCATCAGCCACCGCCCGGCGGCGCTGGACGCCATGGACCGGGTGGTGCGGATCGAGGGCGGGCGGATCGTCGAGGTTTGACCACTAACTCTCGTAGCCGAACGGGTCGTCGACGCTGTTGGCCGGCTCGGTGAACCAGCGAGGGCCATCCCCGGTCATCCGGATGTGGTCCTCGAGGCGCACGCCGAACTCGCCGTAGACGCAGATCATCGGCTCGTTCGAGAAGGTCATTCCGGGCACCAGTACGGTTCTGTCGCCCTTCACGATGTATGGCCACTCGTGCACGTCGAGGCCGATGCCGTGGCCGGCACGGTGCGGCAGGCCCGGGGTGGCGTAGCCGGGGCCGAAGCCCGCCGCCTCGATCACCCGCCTGGCGGCGGCGTCGAGATCCTCGCAGCGCGCGCCGAGGCGTGCGGCCTCGAACACCGCCGCCTGGGCCGCCTTCTCGAGGTTCCAGATCTGGCGCTGGCGTTCGCTGGCTTCGCCGAACACGTAGGACCGCGTGATGTCGGAAAGGTACCCGCCGACCGGCGCGCCGACGTCGATCAGCACCATGTCGCCGTCCTTGAGGGTCTGCGGGTACGGCACGCCGTGCGGGAAGGCGGTGGCCTCGCCGAACAGCACGATGGCGAACGGCGGCGGGCCCTCGGCGCCGAGCCGCTTGTGGGCCTCGCCCAGGAACGCCTGCACCTCGGTGGTGGTCATGCCCTCGCGCAGGATGCGCGCGGCCGCCCTGTGCACCTCCATGGTGATGTTCTTGGCGGTCTGCATCAACGCGATCTCGGAATCCGACTTGATCGCCCGGCAGGCGGCGGTGATCGCGCCGGCGTTGATGAAATCGTAGGCGTTGCCGGCGCGCCGCAGGCCGTCAAAGCTGAAGAAGGGGGTGGCTTCGTCGACGCCGACGGTGCCGGCGGCGATCCCCTTGCCGCGCAGGGTGTCGGTCACCAGGGCGGTCGGGTCCTCATGCTCCTCCCACACTGCGACGTCGTCGCCGATGGTCAGCATGGTGCGGAGCTTCTGTTCCTCGAAGGCCGGGCAGACATAGGTCAGATTGCCGCGTGCCGGCAGCACGGCGCCGTGCAGGCGCTCGCTGCGCCCAAGCTTCAGGCCGGTGAAGTAGGTGAGGCTGGTCGAGACGTCGAGCCACAGCGCGTCGACCCCGGCCTCGCGCATCAGCGCCTGGGCGCGCTCGATCCGTCCCAGCCGCTCGGCCTCGCCGATCGGCGGGACATCGCCGCGCATCGAAGTCATGGCGGCCAGTTCCGCCTCGACGGTCGAACCGCCGACACCGATCGTCATCAGATTGCTCTCCCGAAAATGAACCGTCAGTGACCACGGTAGCCGGTCAGACGCCAGATCGTCAGCCGCCTGGTTCGACCGAAACTCGTGACGGAGAGGGCGGCGATCGATTCGGCGCCGGCGAACTTCTCCAGGATCGGCAAGGGATCCGGCCAGTCGGTGATCAGCAGGACCGGGTCGCCCTGGCCGCCGTCATAGGCGTCGGCCAGCTCGTAGTGGTTCTCCGGCGCGTTGTTCCAGTCCCACATCCAGGTCGCCATGCGGGCGTCGCCGGGCGCGGGCTCGCCCTCGGCGATCCGGTCGCGCAGGTAGTACAGCAGCGCCGCCATCGTCATCCGGTCGCTCATCAGCACCGGCGTCGTGAGATGACGGTCGAGGATCGGGCGGATCTGCTGGGCCATGGTCTCCCAGCCGGCCAACCGGCCGAGGCCCTTCGACACCAGGGGCGGGGTGATCGCCGGCCAGGTCGCGACCACGAACAGAAAGCCGAGGCTGGCGGCCAGATGCGGCCCGACGGTCCACAGCCGCCAGCCCCGTGCGCGCCCCGATTCGGTCAGCCACAGCGCCACCAGGACCGCCGCCGTCGGGTAGGCGGTGACGGCCCAGTTGGCGTTGGCGCGCGACAGGAAGGCCTGGACCGTCACCGCCAGCAGCGGCGGCAGGGCGAACGCCAGCAGGAAGCGTTCGGCGGGGCTGGCCTGGCCGCGGACCCAGGCCAGGCCGCGCCACACCAGGACCAGGAACGGCAGCGGCCCGAACACCCCGGCCTGCTGGCCGATGAACTCGACGGCGTGATCGAGGTGGAACAACTCGCCGCGCAGATTGGCGTTGTCGCCGAGATGGCCGACCGTGGCGAACTGGTTGGCGGCGTTCCACGCCAGGTTCGGTGCCAGGATCGCCAGGGCCAGCGCGACGATCAGCAGGCCGCGACGGTCGCGCAGGATCCAGCGGTCGTCTCGCGCCAGGGCGAGATGCAGGGCGAGCCCGGCGAGCGCGTAGGCCATGGCGTATTTCGCGAGCAGCCCGAGGCCGATGGCGACGCCGGCGGCGGCGGCCCAGGCCCAGGCGTCGCGCCCGCCGTCGCGTCGGTCGAGGGTCTGCCGCAGCGCCAGCACGGCCAGTGCCCAGCAGGCCAGCAGCGGCACATCGGTGGAGACGAGCAGGCTGGAGAACGCCACCGACGGCAGGGTGATCCACAGCACCGCCGCCCACATGCCGGTCCGGGCGTCGCGCAGCGTCGTCCCGAGCCCGTACAGCGCCATCGCGGTGACGGCGTGAAGCAGCGGCGACGAAAGCCGGGCGCAGGCCTCGCCGTCGCCGCAGACGGCGGTGGTGGCGGCGATCGTCCAGGCGATCAGGGGCGGCTTGGTGAAGTAGCCGAAGTCGAGCTTCTGCGCCCAGCTCCAATACTGCGCCTCGTCGCCGTGCAGTTCGAGCCCGGTGGCGGCGAGGCTGGCGACACGCAGCGCCGTGATCGCCAGCACCCAGGCGAGCGCCAGGCGCAGCGGCGACATCGAAGCGAGGACAGGGGAGGACGAGGATGGCATGGGCGTTTGTAGTCACGCGCCGCGCCGGACGCTACCTCCGCCGGCTCAGTCAGCGCCTCGCCGTTCCCGCGTCGGCCTCGGAACCTGGGTCGGGATCCCGCTCATCCGCGAGGCGAAGGTCCTCGTCGAAGTCGGTGATTGCCTTGATTGCCGCGGCCGCCGCATCGTCGAAGGCGTAGAGGATCAGGTCGACCGCGGCCTTGTCCAGGTGCTGGATCTCATCCAAGTCGCGCACGGTAAGGGCAATCCGCCCGCCGAACCGATGGGTGCGAATCGCCGTCAGCAGGCCGCTGCGGGCGTCGGTCTCGGTGAGCAGCACCGCGCCGTGGGAGATGGCGAGAACGATCCAGCGGGTCCTGGTCAACGGCAGTTCCGTCCAGAACTCTTGTTCGGTGACATCGCCGTAGCGCACGTCGTAGCCCTGAGCCGACCAGCGCCGGGCCACCCGGGGATCGAGATCGACCCCCAGCACCCGGAAGCCCGCGTCGTTGAATCGTTTCAGCATGTGGCCGCCGAGCCGGCCGAGGCCGAACAGGATTATGTCCACCGGCGGCCCGTTGCCGTCGTCCGGCGCCTCGGCTTCCCGACGGGAGCCGAAATCGACGAACCGCAGCACCGGCCTGACCCACTGATACAGCCGCTCGGAGTAGGTGATCATGTAGACCGACAACGCGATGGTGACGAGACCGACCATGGTCACCAGCCCGACCGCCGACCCGTCGATGTGCCCGAGGCTTAGCCCCATCGCCATGAAGATCAGGGAGAACTCGGAGATCTGCGCGACCGTCAATCCGGCCAGGAATCCCGTGCGGGCGCGGTACCCCAACCAGGCCATGATCAGCAGGACGATCAGCGGGTTGCCGATCAGCACGAAGATCGAGAACGCGAAGGCGCTGCCGAGGTCGCTGCCCAGCGTCGACAGATCGAGCGAGGCGCCCAGCGACAGGAAGAAGAACAGCAGCAGGAAGTCGCGCAACGCCGCGAGGCGCGCCGAGATCATGTCGCGGTACGGAGTCGAGCCAAGGGACACCCCGGCGGCGAGACCGCCCAGTTCCTTGCCGAGCCCGACCATGTCGCCCACCGCCGCCGCCACCGCCGCCCAACTGACCGCAGCGATCACCAGCAGCTCGGGCGTGCGCGCCAGCCGGCCCGACAACGAATCGGCGACGTAGCGCACGAACAGCACCAGCAGGGCCGTGGCGGCGACCAGCGAGAGCAGCACCAGCCCGACGCGTTCGAGGCTCCCTTCGCCGTCACCGGCACCGATACCGAGGGTGGACAGGACCACCATGGCGACCACCACGACGATGTCCTGAACGATCAGGAAGCCGAGCGCGATCCGCCCGTGCAGAGTTTCCAGCTCACGCTTGTCGCCGAGCAGCTTCACCACGATGATGGTGGAGGAGAATGTGAGGGCGACCGCGACGTACAGGCTGGTCACGGCATCGAGGCCGAGCGCGAGGCCGATCAAGAAGCCGAAGCCGGCGGTGAAGCCGATCTGGCCGAGGCCGGTGGCGACCGCCACCGGGCCGAGCGTGGTGATCAGGCGCCAGTCGAGTTTCAGTCCGACAAGAAACAGCAGCAGCGCGATGCCGAGTTCGGCCAGGAAGTCGATCTGGGTGGCGGTGCCCTCGCTGCTGGGGAAGTATGCAGTCAACAGAATTCCGGCGGCGATGAACGCCACGATCACCGGTTGTCGCAGGGTGGCGCCGATCAATCCGATGGCGGTGGCGCCAAGCAGCAGCCAGGCAATCTCGTGGAAGACACCCTCGGGCATCCGTTTTCCTGGATTTCCGTAGCTGCGCGACGACAGCTCCAGCGTATCACAGTTCGATCAGCCATTGCCGCCGGGCGGCGGCGGGTTGACAGCGCGTCCCGGCGCCAGAGTATCAGCCTCATCGATACGAGCGGAAGGCATGAGCATGCGCGCCACACCACGTCGCCTGATTGCCCTTGCCCTGGTGGTGCCGGCGGTT
>CAYNFA010000066.1:0-11355 GCA_964396345.1 uncultured Thalassobaculum sp. | reverse complement strand
GGGACATGGACGCTGCCGCTGTGGCGGAGCACAAGCGGATCATGGAGTTCCGCCAGGCGGTTCTCTACAAGGGCGTCGCCGGACAGCCGGCGCACACGCGGGTCTGACGCGTTCGGCTGAGCGCTCCAACCACGGCTGCTCGGCGACCGTGGTCACCCGCACGCCAACCGACAATCCAAGAAATGCGTCAGTCATGCCGACGAAGCTGCCGGACACCGGCATCGCCTGCTGGATCCCGCGAGCGACCGCCACGGGGATCAGATTGGAACCGCCGACGCTGCGGTTGGTCGGATCGAAGGTGATCCAGCCGGCCCCGGGAACGTAGACCTCCGCCCAGGCGTGCGTCGAACCGGCACCCGGTGAACCGAACAGGTCGTGGTCGGGGTTGTGCAGGTATCCCGAAACGATCCGGGCGCCGAAGCCAAGGCTGCGGGCGGCCTCGGCGAACAGCACAGCGAAGTCTCGACACGAACCCCAGCCCCGGTCGAGGGTCTCGCTCGGGGTCTGGGTGCCCTCGGGATCGCGGCTCTGATAGCGGATCCACGACGACACCCCGGCGCTCAGGTCCTTCAGCAGGGCAAGCGTGTCCGTCGGTCGGGAGCGAATGAAGGCCCGGGCCCAGTCGAGGAGGCGGCCGGCGGCATCCGGATATTGCTGGACCGCCAGCGCCCCGAGGTCGGTCCACTCGTCGTCCGAGTACCGGAACGGATAGCGCATAGCGGAGAGGGCGATGTCGAACACCGGCCAGGGCGTCGAGCCGAGTTCGAGCTCGGTGACGCTGTCGATGACGAGGTGGTCGGTCATGGCCTGGAAGGACAGGTTGGCGACGGTGTTCCCGAACACGTCATGCGCCCATGAGACCGACGCCTCCGGTTCCAGCGTCACCTCGAACGACTTGAGCTGCAGGTCGCGGCTTTCGCGCGGGCGCAGCATCAGCCTGTGAGGACCTAGACTGACTGGCAGCCTGTAGCGGTAGGTCGTCTTGTGCTCGATCCTGATCGCGACCACGTCACGGATCCCTTCCGATCAGCGGCCGGTCGCCAGCGGGTCCCGTCGGGGGGCGGTCGCCGGGTTCATCACCGCCCCTTGCCGCCGGCGCCCTGCTGGCGCTGTGCCTGCGCTATCGCTTCGGCCAGACTTGTGTAGCGGAACCCGCCGAGATGGTAATAGTCGACGAGAACGTGGGTGATCCCGTAGCGCGCCAAGTCGTCGCCGGTCGCCGCGGCAGCGACCGGTATCGCGATCGAGTCGGTCGGGGAACTCATGGGCTGGTTGTCCTGCATGGGCAAACCCGTGTGGTCGAGGTCCGGGTCGGGAAAGCGCTGATCGGGCGCGCGGTCGCGCGCTATCGCGGCATCCAGCGCCTGCTGGTCGACGCTCACCGTGCGCATAGTGCCGGGGCTAAGCGGGCTCGAGCCAAGGTGAAGCAGGGTAAGCACTCTGCGGTAGGCAGGAAACGAAACGTCCCCCAGGCGCTCCTCGTCGATCTCGACCTCATAGGTTCCGGCCGGAAGCTGTTCGTCCAATCCAGGTATCCTGAAGGAGTTCGAAAACGTTACGAGTTCCGTGCGCGAGCGCGTCGTCATGCAGCCTCCTACCAGGCGCTGGCCGTGGCGGCTCTCCCGCCATCGGACGGTGACCGTCGTTGTTGCGGAAGTTCCGGTCACGACGACATGGCTACGGTGTCGCCGGTTTGCAAACCGGCATTCATCGAGCAGTCCGGTGAGCAAGCCAAGCCTGGCGTCGACGACGGTCTCTCGTGAGGCTAACATTCCGCCATGACAGCAATCGTCGATCAGATCGCTGAACTTTTCGCCACCAAGGGACACGAGCCCTACGGCGAAGATGTGTCGGTCGCCGAGCACGGCCTTCAGTGCGCGGCGCTGGCGGTGCGCGACGGAGCCGAGGACGCCCTGGTGATCGCCGCCTTGCTGCACGACGTCGGTCACCTTATCGAGGATCCGGACGACGAATTCGGGGTCCACCGGCACGATGTCGGCGGCGCCCGGTTCCTTGCCCGGCATTTTCCGGAGGCGGTGGTGGCGCCGGTTCGGCTTCACGTGGCGGCGAAGCGCTATCGCGTGGCGATCGATCCGGACTATGCCGCCCGGCTGTCGGCGGCCTCCACGCACACGCTTGCCCATCAGGGCGGCCCCATGGCCCCCCAGGAAGTCGCGGCTTTCGACGCCGAGCCGCATCGCGAAGCGGCGCTCCGCCTGAGGGAATGGGACGATTGCGGCAAGGTCGACGGCTTGCCGGTTTCCCCTCTCGATGCCTATCGCGAGCGTATGGAGCGCCTGGTGATCGGATGAACGCCTGCCGTCGGCCCGGCGTTGTCCCGGGCGCTTGGCTGGCGTAGATTGACGTCCGCTTTACGGGCATGAGAATGGAGCTACGAGATGGCTTACACGTTCGAGCAGTTTTGCAAAGACGCTAACGCCGCTCTCAAGGCGGACCTGGGTCGTGGCGGCAAGGACACCATTTGCCGCAATCTTGAAGCCCTGCTCAAGAACGACGATTTCGTTCAGTCCGTGTGCGGCTCGGATGCCCCGTATGGCGTCCGCCAGCTCTATCGCGACCCAGAGTTTGACTTCGTCGTCCTGGCGCATGTGAACAAGGACGCCCGCAAGTCACCGCCGCACGACCATGGCTCGTCCTGGGCCATATACGGCCAGGCCACCGAGCACACCGACATGAGCGAGTATCGCCGAGTCGACGGGAACTCTGGGGCGGGCGATGCCGCGCTGGAACACGTCAGGACCTACCGCCTGACGCCCGGCCTCGCCGGCCTCTACGATGTCGGGGCGATACACTCGATTGATTATCCCGCGGGCGCGCGTTTCGTGCGGGTGACCGGCACGGACCTGGAGGCGGTCGAGCGGCTGAAGTTCGACACGGCGCGCGGCCGCGCCGAGGTCATTCAAAGCATTGGTGTCAATTGAGGGCGGAATCGTGACAGTCGAGGGCGAGGCGTTGAACGAGATCGGTGTCCTGTCCAGGATTGAGTCGTTGTGCGCCGAGAAGGGCCTGCGGATGACCGAGCCGCGCCGGGTGATCGCCCGCGTCCTCTCGGTTTCCGAGGATCACCCTGACGCTGAGGAACTCTACGACCGGGTCAAGGCGATCGACCCGTCGATCTCGATGGCGACGATCTACCGGACCATGAAGTTGTTCGAGGAGATGAGCATCGTCTCCAAACGCGATTTCGGAGACGGGCGTGCGCGCTACGAGAAGCAATCCGGTCCAGACGACCATCACCATCACATGATCGACGTGCAAAGTGGTGAGGTGATCGAGTTCTACAACCAGGAGCTCGAGGATCTGAAGAAGCGTATCGCCGCCGAACTGGGGTTCGAACTCGTCGACCATCATCTTGAGTTGTTCGGCATTCGACGGAAGAAGCAGCATTGAACGAGGAGCCGGTCCCCATGGTCCAGCCGATCTGCCCGGTTTCTTCGGCCTGCCGTCAGGCTGTGACCCGGGCCTACACCACGCTGAAGGATTCCGGCGCCGATGAGCGCGTTGCCTTCGAAGCGGCGGAGATCGTCTATGCTTGGCATCATCCAGAGGTGCCTCGGCAGCGTGTCCCGTTCGTCATCGCGGACTGGCTGCCCTGAGGCATCCGTTGGAGCCCAAGCCTCCGAGAAGCGCCAGTCTCGGGGTAGGAGTACCACTTAGAATATGCAACCCCGCGTCGGCATCGGCCGGCGCGGGGGTGTGCTTATGGAGCCCGTCGGTCAGGTGGCCGATGCGGTCACGATTCTCCCGAACTCGATCACGTTCGGAGCGTCGCGCTGCAGCGGACTGATTCCAAAGATCTCCTGCCACATCATTTCATGGAAGAAGAACTTGGTGGTGTTCACCACCACCTGAAGGACGACCAGCACACCGGCGGCGAACGGTCGGCCGATGAACACGTAGTCGATGCCGGCGTTGATCGTCGTCACCACCACCCGGTACGTGAACGCCTTCCAACCGGCAACCTGCGCGTATGTCCATCCGCCGGCAGCCGCTGCTGCGGCGGCGGCTGCAGCGGTGTCGACATCCGCGATCTGGCGCTGGAAGTCTTCCTCAGAGATCGACCCGGCTTCCCGCAGGGTGCGCAGTGCCTCGACCCGGGCCGCGCGCGCTACGGCTTCAGGTTCCAGCGTGCCGGCGCTCGTCATGGCCGGCAGTGTCAACGCTTCCAGCCGGCCGCGCAGGCCGCGGTCAAGCGGTTCCGCGGCGGTCCCGGCCCAGGCAGCCACGCTCTTCACAACGGCGAGGCGGGCTGGGGTCCTGTTCGATCACGGCCGGCTCCCACGCCGCCGCGCCGGCCGCCGATGCCGCCACGCCGAGCGACGCCGGATCGACATGGTA
Source organism: uncultured Thalassobaculum sp. (assembly GCA_964396345.1). GTDB lineage: Bacteria > Pseudomonadota > Alphaproteobacteria > Thalassobaculales > Thalassobaculaceae > Thalassobaculum_A. Next base: position 6,996 of record CAYNFA010000066.1, on the reverse strand, counting down.
GCGGACATCCACCACATCCTGACGGTTGGCCGCGCGCAGGCCGGCAACCACCCAGAAGTCCGTCACCGATGCGTTCTCGGCCTGCGCGAACGCTTCAAGCACCGTGCCGCCTGGATTGGCGCCACCACTGGCGCCCTGTGACATCGGCTTTACGTAGAGACACGAGACATCCCAGCCACTCTTGAAGCGGGAGATTGCGGCGTACAGGTCGGTGCGGGTGCAGTCGGCGGTGGTTCCCCAGCCGTCGTAATAGGGAATCAGGTTGGCAGCCACCTCAACCATCGTCGCGATCCTACCCTCGACCACCTGCGCCAACGTAACCGACCGGATCGGCCCGAGGTCAAGGCGCTCGGTGGTCTCGCCGGACTTCAGGAGCCGAGCCGGCACGTTGTCGACGGAAAGCACGGTGAAGTCGCCGGCCGGAAGCGGCACCTGCTTGCCCGCCACCTCCACCGTGCCGCTTACCACCGAGCCGACCGTCTGGGCGGTGGCGGGGGCGGTCGCCGAGAGGAGTCCGACCAGGATCCCCGCGACCGCCGCGGGACGTGACAAGGTTCTCAAGACACACCCTCCCGGCGGACGCCGATGTAAACGAAGTCGACGACGGTGCTTTTCGCGCTGGCCTGAGCCTGGATGTAGCTGTCCCACCACATGTCGTTGAACACCTGGGCGACGCTGTGCGTCGCCACGATAGCTGCGGTGATGTAGCCGGAAATCAGCGAGTTTACGGTGACCACGAACGCCAGGATGTAGTCCACCGAAACCCGGAAGAAGTTGAACGAAACCACCTTGGCGCCCAGCAGCCGATAGTAGTCGTCGGGCGTCGGCGGCGGCGGCGCGTCCTCAATGGCTTTCAGATAGGCGGCGTGGTCGCTGGCGGCGATGGCGCCGGATTCCACCAACTCGTCGAGCGCGGCCAAGCGCGCCGAACGGCTGGTCCGGCCCAGCGGGTCGGCGCTCGGGGCGGTACCTTCCTTGAGAACCGCGACCTCCCAGGCGTTCGGAAGCGAGGCAGCCGCGGCGCGCCCGGTCATCGCGCCACGAAAGCCATCCTCGACCGGCCCGGCGGCCAGACTGCCCCACGCCGTCAATTGGTTGACGGCCTTGAAGCGATCCGGCTTGGTAAGCACCGCCTCGACCGACCAGTCCGACACCGTCAGGTTGCCGAGGCCGAAGGCGCGCGGGTCGAGGTGGTATCGGACATCGAGTATGTCGTGGCGGTCTGAGACCCGGAACCCGGCCGTGAGCCAGACCGGGGTCGGGGCGGCCGTCTCATGGAGAAGCGGGCGAACGAAGTCCCAGGTGCGCGGACCCGGGGCGTTGACTGTGCCGAGTTCGGTCGGAACCACGAACAAGCAGAAGCCGTCGACCGGTGTTTTGTAGAACGCGACTGTCGCCAGCCCGTCGGTGCGATTGCAGTCTGCGGCGGTGCCCCAACCGTCAGCGACCGGCAACCGGTTCACGTTGATCTCGACCAAGCCGTCGATGCGACCATCCGCGCGTCGCGCAAGGATCGCGTTCTCGATGGTACCGTAGGCACCGGTACTGCCGGTGACCAGCGCGTTGGTGCCGCTGGCGACCACCGTCCAGTCACCTGCCGGCAATGGAATCTGACGGGCCGCGATCTCGATGCTGCCGGTCATGACGTCGCCGATTGCGGTTGCGCGCGCATCATCGCCAGAGGCGAAAACAATGGCGGCCGACATCGACAGAACAGCGAGCAGCCTCCGACGCGTAGCGCCCGCCGTTGGGGTACTAACTCGTTGCATCCTAAGCAGCACTTTCTATGGTTGTGGGATGTTCGGCGGTTGTGGGATGTTCGGCGCGCGGCGAATCGGTCGGCAACCTACTCGCTGTAGAAGTAAAGCCCGGAGAGAAGCCCGGTACCCATGCCGATGAGGGCGCCGGTCATGCGCGGCTCGGTCAGCAACAGCGATCCGAGGCCGACGATGGCGCCGTCGACGGCCGCCGTCGTGACGGTGTAGGCGCCGGCAACCATCGGTGCCGCCATCGGTGCCGCGTAAGGCATGAGCATCGCGCCCGCGGCCGTGCCGGCAAGCGCGAACACGAAGGTATAGGCCAGCGTCTCGGTTGTGATCTCCCCCGCCGCAGCCGGAGCCATCGGCGCCGTCGCCAGCGCGGTGGCGACCGCAGCGCCCGCAATAAACTTTCTCAAAAGTCCCTCCTTACAGCCTCGCAGGCAGGCCCGTCCGCCCACGATCGATCCACTCTAAAGGTTAAGCGCATGGCGACGGCACCGCCACACGTTTTTGGTTACCTTCTGGTAACTGGATTCGGTCGCGATGACTTTCGCCGACTGCCCGGTTGGACTAAAATGAAAAGGCGCCGTAAGGTAGCCTTGAAATTCGCGGGACAAATTGAGTCAGGCGGAGGGGACCGGTGGAGTCGTCCGGCCAACGTGCGACCTTGGTCGGTTGCGCGGGCTTCTCAAGCGCGTTTTTCCGCAACCGGATCGGCGGGTCGGGGGGATATGTCTTACCTGCTTCAGCAGATGATCAACGGGCTCACGCTCGGGTCGATCTACGGGCTCATCGCCATCGGATACACGATGGTCTACGGCATCATCGGAATGATCAATTTCGCGCATGGCGAGATCTACATGATCGGCGCCTTCGTCGCGGTCATCGCGTTCACCGCGTTTGCGAATTTTCCCCTGGTCGTGGCCATCCTCCTGGTCCTGCTGTTCACCATGCTAATCACGGCGGCCTATGGCTGGACGGTGGAGCGCGTGGCCTACCGACCGCTGCGAGGCTCGTTCCGCCTCGCCCCGCTGATTTCGGCGATCGGGATGTCGATTTTTCTGCAGAACTACATCCAGCTGCTGCAGGGCGCCCGCAACAAGCCGGTGCCGCCGATGATCCAGGGCGGTTTCACCGTGTGGGACGACGCTGGCTTTACGGTCCAGTTGTCGTACTTGCAGATCATCATCGTGGTGACGACGGTGGTGCTGATGGTGGGCTTCACGCGGTTCATCAACACAACCTCGCTCGGGCGCCAGCAGCGAGCCTGTGAACAAGACAAGACCATGGCATCGTTGCTCGGCGTCAACGTCGATCGGACCGTCTCGCTGACCTTCGTGATGGGAGCGGCCCTGGCCGCCGTCGCGGGCGTGATGGTTACGCTCTATTACGGCGTCGTGGACTTCTTCCTGGGCTTCCTGGCCGGGCTCAAGGCGTTCACCGCGGCCGTGCTCGGGGGCATCGGCTCGCTCCCCGGCGCCATGCTGGGAGGATTGCTGATCGGGCTGATCGAGGCGCTCTGGGCGGGCTACTTCTCAAGCGAGTGGAAGGATGTCGCCGCGTTCTCGATCCTGGTGCTGGTGTTGATCTTCCGGCCGCAGGGGCTGCTCGGCCGCCCGGAAGTCGAGAAGGTGTGAGATGAGCGCGACGATGGATGGGGACCCCAGGCCGGACCGTGGCGCCGTGATCAAGGAACTCGTTCTGACCGCGGTCATCGGTCTCGCCTTGACGGTTCCGCTCGTCAGCTATCAAACGATCGACGCTGTTGGGGGTTTGCAGCTGGAGAGCCGCTGGGGCTCGACGGCTGTGATCATCGTGGCGCTGGTGCTCGGGCGACTCGGGATCATTCTGCTGCGCACGCCGGGCTACGAGACCTGGGTCGCGATTGGCGGAGGGCTTGCCGCGGCGATCGGCCTGCTCGACCTGTTCCGCGACTCCGTGGCCGGCATGCTGGGGATGACCGCGTGGCCGGCGATTACGCCAACCTACACGCTGTCTTTCTTGATAGGCGTTGGAGGCGCAATCCTCGCAATCCGTGCCGTGCTGCAGATCAGCCGTCGGGCGTCGTCCATGTCCAAGGCCGAGCGCGACGCGCGCGCCGAGGCGGTCGGCGGACAACTGCGGAAGCTGATCCGGGTGTTCGCGACAGCCGCGGTCCTGTTGGCCCTGACGCTGCCGTTCCTGCCGTTCTCGAACCGCTACGTCCTGGACGTCGGCACGCTGATCGTGACCTACGTCATGCTCGGCTGGGGTCTGAACATCATCGTCGGGTATGCCGGGCTGCTGGACCTCGGCTTCGTGGCGTTCTACGCGGTCGGCGCCTATTCCTACGCGCTGGCGGCTCAGCACCTCGGGATCAGCTTCTGGCTGGCGCTGCCGTTCGCCGGCCTTCTGGCGGCCTCCTTCGGATTGCTGTTGGGCTTTCCGGTGCTGCGGTTGCGCGGCGACTATTTCGCCATCGTGACCCTCGGATTCGGCGAGATCATCCGGATCGTCCTGATCAACTGGTACGACGTGACCAACGGGCCGGATGGCATATCGGGGATCCCCCGCCCCGACTTTTTCGGGCTGGCGGTGATGACGCGCAACGGCTCCGACGGCCTGCCGCCGTTCCACGAATATTTCGGCCTCCCATTCTCCTCGGAGTACCGCATCATCTTTCTGTACTACCTGATCGTCGCGATGGCGGCGCTGGTCGCGATCTTCACCATCCGGATCCGCAGGCTGCCGATCGGCCGCGCCTGGGAAGCGCTGCGCGAGGACGACATCGCGTGCGCGTCGCTCGGCATCAACAGGACCAGCATCAAGCTGGCGGCGTTCGGCATCTCGGCCGCCTGGGGCGGCTTCGCCGGCGCGTTCTTCGCCACCCGGCAGGGGTTCATCAGCCCTGAGAGCTTCACCTTCATCGAAAGCGCCATCATCCTCGCCATCGTGGTGATGGGGGGGATGGGATCGCTGGTCGGCATCGCCATCGCCGCCATGCTGCTGATCGGCCTGCCGGAGGTGTTCCGCGACCTGGCCGAATACCGCATGGTCGCGTTCGGAGCCGGCCTGGTGATGATCATGATCTGGCGGCCGCGCGGCCTGCTGTCGCATCGTGAACCGTCCGTGTTGCTGGCCGACCGGATGCCGCCCGGGCGGTTGGTGCCGAAGCCGGCCCCGGCGTCGGGGGAGGCAGGCGGATGACCCGTGCGCTGTTGTGGGTCGAGCACCTGACCATGAGGTTCGGTGGCCTGACCGCGGTCAATGATGTCAGCTTTACAGCCTGGGACGGCGAGATAACCGCGATCATCGGGCCCAACGGCGCGGGCAAGACCACTGTCTTCAACTGCCTGACCGGGTTCTACCAGCCGACTGTCGGTCGGCTGCGGCTCGAGCACGTGAACGGTCAGCGGTACCTTCTGGAGCGGCTGGAAGCCTACCGGATCGGGCGCGACGCGCGGGTGGCGCGAACATTTCAGAATATCCGCCTGTTCCCGCGCATGACGGTGCTCGAGAACCTGTTGGTCGCCCAACACACCAAGTTGATGCGCGCGAGCTGGTATTCAGTCGCCGGCCTGCTCGGGCTGCCGGGCTACCGGCGCGCCGAGAGCGAAGCGATCGAGAAGGCCCGTCATTTCCTTGAATTGGCCAACCTGGTGGAACTCGCGGACTGGGAGGCCGGCAATCTGCCTTATGGGGCGCAGCGCCGGCTGGAGATCATCCGTGCCATGTGCTCGGATCCGGTGCTTTTGTGTCTCGACGAGCCGGCGGCCGGGCTCAATCCACGCGAATCTTCCCAGTTGAACGACTTGCTTCTGAGGCTGCGCGACGAGAAGGGCGTGGGGATTTTGCTCATCGAGCACGACATGAGCGTCGTGATGAAGATATCCGACCACGTCATCGTGTTGGACTACGGCAAGAAGATCGCCGACGGCACGCCAGCCGAGGTGCAGAGCGATCCGCGTGTGATCGCCGCGTATCTTGGCGAGGAGGAGGTGGCGTGATGCTCAGTATCGAGGGCGTTCACACCTTCTACGGATCCATCGAGGCCCTGAAGGGCGTCGACCTGCACGTCGGGCAGGGTGAGATCGTGGCGTTGATCGGCGCCAACGGGGCCGGCAAGTCGACCCTGCTGATGACGGTCTGCGGCGTTAATCGGGCGCGCCGCGGTCGCATCACCTTCGACGGCGCCGACATCACCGCCGAGCGTACCGACCAGATCGTCCGCCGCGGCGTGGCGTGCTCACCTGAAGGGCGGCGGATCTTCGCGCGCATGAGCGTGATCGAGAACCTGCGGATGGGTGCGCTCACCAGCGACCCGGCGCGCTTCGATGACAATCTGGCTGCCGTTTACGAGTTGTTTCCGCGGCTCAAGGAGCGCGAGGCGCAGCGCGGCGGCACGCTGTCGGGCGGTGAGCAGCAGATGCTGGCGATCGGCCGGGCGCTGATGAGCGAGCCGACCATGCTGCTGCTCGACGAGCCGTCTCTCGGCCTGGCGCCGCTGGTCGTCAAGCAGATCTTCGAGGCGATTAACCGGATCAACGGGCAGCGCCGGATGACCGTCCTGCTGGTCGAGCAGAACGCCCATCACGCCCTGCGTCTGGCGCACCGCGGCTACGTTCTGGTGACCGGCCAGATCACCATGACCGGCACCGGCCGAGAGCTCTTGGAGAACCCGGAGGTGAAGGCGGCCTATCTCGAGGGCGGGCACGCGTGATGAGTGAGGCGATCCTCTCAGAGTCGGTTCCGGTCTTCGTTATCCTGGCCGTCGTGTTCGGCGGTTGCAGCTGGCTCGCCGGCCAGTCCGCGGCGCGCGGCTGGAAGCCCCTGCCGGTGGCGCTCGGCTACGCGACCTTGATCGCGTTGGCGGACCGCTTCCTGCTGTACGCGCTACGCGACGGGTCGCTGCTGGACCCCGCCGGTTTCGTCCTGGCGTTGGTGATGTTCGCGACGATCGCGGGGGTGGCCTATCGGTGGAACCAAGTCGACATGATGGTCTCTCAGTACCCGTGGTTGTATGAAAGGACTGGCCCGTTAAGTTGGCGGGTCATGCCCGGTACCGACTTTGGCGGCGCTTCCGACACCAAGGCGGTTACCGACCAGTAGACGGGTACCGGCGGAGACCCTATCTCCGTCGGGTGGAGCGGCACATCGAGACCGGGTTGCGGTGCGTTCCCCTCGGGGCGGCACCTCGACGGATGCCGTAGAGTAGAAAAGAAGACGAGCGATAGAGGAGACTTCGCAGATGAAGAGG
>CAYNFA010000065.1:0-11464 GCA_964396345.1 uncultured Thalassobaculum sp. | reverse complement strand
ATCTCCGGTCCGTCGCCAGCCCGGACCGGCATCGCCAAGTACACCCGGCCGTTCGAGAACCGGGTAGGGATGTCGCGCGGCGCCACGGACAGGCCGTACGAGGGCACTTCGACGGGGGTTCCGTCCGGCATCACCCCCCGCACCCTGACGACAGCCAGCTTGCCGAGGCCGAGAGCCTGGCGGTCGAACTCCAACGCCACCACTCCCCAGGAGTGCGGGCGCAGCGCCGCGCTGCGCGCCTCCACGAGCGCCTCGACGTAGCGGTCGCGCTGCTGGAAGTGATGGGGACGCATGAACATCCCCTCGATCCACAGAGGCTTATTCTCGGTCGCCATGCCGGCTCCGTTGGTTGCTGTTCCTCACCGCCTGCAAGGCCACCGCGATCAAAAGATGTTCCACCAGCTCGAACTCGGCCGCTGAAACGCGACCGACAGGGTGTCGACGTTCAGGATCAGCGTGTTGGCTTTTTCCGGCGTCGCCGGCTCGACGGCCCGCCATGTGGCGTTCTCGATGTCGCGGAAGCCTGCGACGACGCCGATGTAGCGGGTTTCCGGGCTTACCGTGTCGTCGTAGGCGATCTTATCGCCGGGCTTGATGTTGAATTCTTTCTGCCCGAGCAGGTCGCCCCCGAGCACCTTGCGATCGCCGTAGAAGATCTCCGAGAACTCGGCCGCGTTGAAGGAGGCGTCCGACTTCAGCTGGTAGACCCGCAGCACCAACGGCGAGGGTTCGGAAACGCTGTTCGGGTTGATCGATCCGGTCGCCGCGATGGACATCGCCACGGTGGTTGGATCTGGTGCAGATGACCCGCAGGCCGCCAGCGCCAGGGTGGCCGTGATCGCCGCTGACCGCGTCCAGTCTCCGACCGACGCAAGCGTCCGGTTCACCATCCCCCACTCCCCCAAATCGCCCTGTCAGGCCAAACGGCTGATCTCTCGATGATACGCGTTCAGAAACGCCGTGCCGAAGATTTCTCTGAACTCGGCTGACGTTCGTGGCGGCGCATCACCGTCGAGTCGGTCCAGCACGGCTTCCAGCGCGGCTGCGGCCGCCGCCGCGTTCACGGTCAGTGTGGCGACGGACTGCCGGGTGGCGACATCGAGCGATTGGGACTGACCGGAGCCATGGGCCAGCGAGCGCTTCAGCGCCTCTTCTCCGGAGCGGTACACCACGAACGGGTTTTCGCCGCCGCGGTCGAGCGCCCGCGGGTCGATGCCGGCGGCGCGAGCGAGCGCGGTGCGGGCGTCGAGAGCATCGGCTATTCCAAGGGCCGCAGCGCGCGCCGCCCGGCTCGTCAGCGTGACCGTGGCGAGAGGATCAAGGCCAGTGAGCGCGTCGCGGTCGAGGCCGAGCCCGTCGGCAAGCGCGGTGGCGACCGTGTGATCGCCGAGAGTCGGCCGCGCGGCGGGCGGGACCGCTGGGGGCACTGCTGGAGGTGACGGTGACAGAGGGTCTGGCCCGTTGCCGGTCCCGGGAACCGGACGCAACAGCGGCACGCCTTCGGGAAGCACGCGTGTCGGAGCCGGCCCGGGTCGCCGGGCGACCGGAACCCGAAGCAGGTCGTCGAGGTCGTCCGGCAGTCCAGGGGGCGCCGGCGCGGTGGCTGGAGCGGGGGTGGTGGAACGATCGATGAGCGCTGGTTCCGGCGGCGCCGAGACCCTCGGAGACGGCCGGTCCGGCTGCGTCGAACCCGGAAGGAGGTCGTCCAGGTCGCCCGGCAGTATCGGCTGGGGGGGCGACGCCGGTGCCGGCGAACGGGCGGCCGTCGGGCGTGCAGCGGGCGGAAGATCGAAATCCTCGGGGATCCCCGACGTCGCCGAGAGCACGGGGGGCGGATCTGACGGCCGCGGCGGCGATGGCGGCAGTGGTCCGGTCGACCGGGGCCGGGGCGGCGGCTTCGGAAGTCCGGACGTTGTCGGCGGTTCGGTCAAGCCGGTGGGACGGCCCAACCGAGGTTCGGTACGGGTGCGACCGACCACGTCGAGGATGTCCTGCGGCGGCTGCGATTCGCCAACGCCAAGGCCTCCGGTTGGCCGGGCTAAGGTCACCGGCGCGGATGGCTTGGCCTGCCGTCTGGCGTCTTGCAATCGGACCGCGATCTCGTAGTCGCCGAGCACCAGCCGGTCGCCATCGGACAGGCTGGTGCGCTGGTCACGGCCGAGGGCGGTACCGCTGCCATTGACGAAGACGCCGTTGGTGCTGGTGTCGATGATTCGGAATTGGCCGTCAGCGAAATCCACAATCGCGTGGCACGACGACACGTAACGGTTGGGATCGGGCAGAACCCAGGCGTTATCACGGTTGCGGCCAATCGATCCGCCGGACGCGTCGAAGGTGTGGGTATAACCTTCGCCCATCAGTGACTGCTGAAAGCTGATGATCTCTAGCTTCAATTGCATTCGGTGCCCTCCGGCACGGTATTGCTTGGCGGTGGCGGCACGACCGCAGCCGAACCTCGCATCGCCGCCGGCCGCACGCAATCGAGTTGAAAGGGTCTAAGGATCACGATCGGAAGGGGACGTCGCAGGGGCGAACGGGATCTCGAACGACGCGACCGTCCCCGGCGCCGCCCGGCTCCCCGAATGCACCGCGATCGCCAGCACCGGGAGCCCCTCATCGTCGCGATCGATCGTGACTTCGACCCGGGCGCCCGGACCGGTCGAGCTGGCGAGAGCCGTCAAGTACAACTCAACTTGGTCGCGAACCGTTGCCGGATTGGAGGCGGCGAACAACCGGTCGGCGTTCCATTGCAGACCGTGTATGACTTGAGCCTGGAACAGGCGGGTGATCAGGGAAGCATTGGCACCCCTTCGCACCGCCGGCGCTCGCAACAGGCGGGCGGAATCGCGGCCCCGCTCAGGCACCAGCGTGATGAACCCGGCGGCGGCGAGGCTTTCGGCGGCCGAGACCGAGAGGGACGGTCTCACCGGACCCTCGAAGCCGCCCCCGGGCTTTTCCCGGAGAACCAGGTCGTCGATCACCGGCTCGCTGGCGGTGCCGACCGAGCACGCCCAGTCCGTCGCGGCGGCCGCAGCGGCGAACAGCGCGGCTACCGCCGGCGCTACGCCGACGTCGAGCGGTTGCCCGACGCGTCCGGTCAGGCTGAACCCAAGAGCGTTGTCCTGGCCGTCATGGCTGTCGCGCAGGATCATCCGGCTGAGACAGAGCCCCAACCAGGCAGCCTCCGGGGCATCGCGCAGCGTTCGCCAGGCGGCGTGTCGCGATGCTTCGAACAGCGTCTCGGGATCGTGCATGGCCGCCAAGGCCTCCAGCCCGCCGTCGCCGGCGATCGCCGGACTCGCGTTGGCCAGCAGTACGGCCCTACGCGAGGCACCGAACGCACCGAGCCGCCGCAACCGGGCGATATCCCGGTCACTGGCGTCATAATCGTTCAGGTCGACAACGAGACGAACCGGTCCGGCCGGGTCCAAGTCGTCCTCGGGCACGAGCGTCTCCAGGGCGTCGGCGAGGCCGTCGGAATCCGCCTCCAGGACGTCAACCGCGATGCCGGCGCGACGGTCGATCCGGCGCGCCAGGAAGCGCAGCGTCCCCCAACCCCGCTCGAGGGCGCGGAAGTCAGGATGATCGACGATCGCGGCGATTTGGTTCGCCAGTCCCGGCGCGGGTCGCAGCGATTGTTGCGCCGCGGTTGCTGACGGCCTGCGGGAACCGCGGGTCACCTCGGATATGAACCCGCTCAGCGCCGCCCGGGCAGGATCGACAGGTTGCGGGGGTGTAGCCGACGTCGGCGGGGCCGCGACCATGTCGAGCAGCCGGTCGATGGCGTCATCGCCGGACGCCTCCAAAGCCGGCTGTGTCGGATCGGGTGCCGACGCAGGGCCCACAGGCGGAGCCGGGGTGTCGGCTGGCGCGTCCGTCCTGGTTGTGTGGTCGGCGACAAACCCGTTTGCCAGTCCCGGTAAGGCTCTGGCCACGGCGGCGGCGGTGAAATCGCGGCGATGCCTGAAGCCAAGGGTGACGGTCAGATCCGCCGCATTGTCGTGCCGGTGGTCTGCGACCCGGATCGACAGGGTGGGTGCCGTGCGGTCGAGAAGGCCTTCGACCCCGTCATCCGCCAGCCGATGCAGCCGGTCACGCGCCAACCCCAGTCGGCCCACGACAACCAGCCGCAACTGAACCGCCCTGAACTGGACCGGTTTGTCTCCTGCCGTCCGAAACCCTGAACCCGATGGTGGAACGTTCGAACCCATCCCGAGCGTCTCCCTATCTGGTCCCATTCCAGTAAGCCCGTATCGGCAGCGCAAGGCAACCGGACGATCTCGACAGGTCGCCGCGAATCCCCGAGACTCCCACCGTGGTCGACATTGAGCCCCACCCGTTGAGAACCGTCGGCCCTCAGGCTGGGGTGTCGATTCTCGGCGTCGGCGTTCTGCCGCCGGTCGATGACGGAGACCCGACGCAGCGTACCGGCCCGCGACGCGTCTACGGCGGCGTTGCCGGATCGGGATCGGCCGGCCTCGCGGCGACGCTCGATCCGCTCGCCGGCCTGATCGGCCGCACGCTCGGCGGCCGCTACGAGATCGACGCGGTGATCGGTCGCCGGTCTCTGGGAACCGCGTATCGAGCCATCGACCAGGCGTGGCCTGCCGCCGGCGCGTCCCGGCGCCGCGTCACACTGACGGTCCTGGATCCGCCGGTCGGCGACGATCCCGACGCGATCGCGCAACTTCTTAGAGTCGCCACGCGCGTTCGGGATCTGGCGCACCCCGCGCTTGATGCCGTCATCGATGTCGTCCGGGACGCCGGCAGGATCGTCGCGGTCTCGGAGCACCGGGTCGGGCGCACCCTGTCCAGTCTGCTGGGAACGGGGCCCGGCGCCGGTTGGCCGTTGCGGGTTGTGCTTCCGATCGGGCACCGGATTGCCGACGGTGTCGCCCAGGCCCATCTCGCCGGATTGGCTCACGGAGGGTTGGGGCTGGACACCGTGGTGCTCACCGCCAACGAAGAGGTGGTGGTTCTGGATCTCGGACTGGCCGGAACATGGGCGACCGGCGAGAAATCGAGGACGGATCCCCGCGACGATCTTGTCAGCCTCGCGCGCATCGTTGTCTCGCTGCTGTCTGGGGGGCCGATACGATCGATCGTCAGAGAGGATTGCACGCGCCCGGCCGGCCTGGGCGACGCGGCTTGGCAAGCGCTGCGTCAGGGGCTCGCGGGTCGCTACGCCGCGCCGGGCGATCTGGTCGCCATGATGGTGTCTCTAGAGGATCCGGGCTGGCTCGGACGCCTGGTTGGGCGCCGGCCGCGCTGATCGTTGGCATCGCTCCCCGAGGTCGGCGGCGCGGGCACATCCCGGCACTCCTGCCTGTATGATCGGGTCGGCTTTCGCTACCATGTCGGCGGAAGGTCGGACCAGGGGATGATGTATGGCATCGCAGGATCTGTCGCGCGCCGGGCTCGGCCGCGACCCGATACCCGGTCCGGATCCGGCGGGCGAGAGCATCCGCTACGAGGAGATCTTCACCCAGCTTGAGGATGAGATCGGAAAGCTGCAGAGTGGCGGCCCGACGGCGGTCGATTGGCCCAAGGTGGCCGACATGGCGACCGATATCCTGACGACCCGCTCGAAGGACCTGCTGGTGGCGAGCTGGCTGACCTTCGCGCTGCACCGCCAGGAGGGTCTTGCCGGACTGCGGGACGGTTTAGGCGTTCTGCACGGCATCATCGACGTCTACTGGACCGACTGCTTCCCGCCGCTCAAGCGGATGCGCGCCCGCGCCGGCGCCGTCGAGTGGATCGCCGAGCGTGTCGGTCCGAGCCTCGCGGACACCACGGTCTCCCCCGCAAACGCTGCCCTGATCGGCCAGTTGTTCGGGGTGGTCGACGATCTCGATCGAGCCTTCTCCGAGAAGGCGGACGGAACCCAGGTCAATCTGGGCGATTTGTTGCGGCCGCTTCGCAACCTTAAGCGCGATGCCGATTTCATGGTCGCCGAGGCCGCCAAGACGGCCGCCGCCGAGGAGCAGGCGGCGCGCGACAAGGAGGGTGCTGACGCCGCCGCCGTGGGCACTCCACCGCCGGAGCCGGCACCCGCGCCGGCAGCGGGCGAGGCTCCAACGCCGGTGTCTGCCCAACCGTCTCCCGCTGCCGCCGCCGCTCCGGTAACCGCGGCGGCACCCGCCGTGGTCAACGCCACGCCGCCGACGGTCGCGGCGGTGGCGGTCCCGACGGCCTCCGGCCCGGAGATGGATCGAGCGGTCAACGCGTTGCGCAGCAACGTCGTCGCAATGGCCAAGGCGATCCGTGCCGCCAGCCCGGGTGACCCACGCTCATACCTGCTGCTGCGCAGCGTGCTCTGGCTGCCGGTCCAGGCGCCGCCGCCGGACCAGGGCGGGCGGACCATGCTGCCGGATCCGACCGGCGAGCTTGGGCCGATCCTCGGGGCGCTGGCGCAAGGCAGCGATCCCCAAAAGCTGCTGGAGTTCTGTGAAGCCAACGCCGTCGACCGGTTGTTCTGGCTGGACCTGCACCGACATTCGGCGGCTGCCCTGGGCGCGCTCGGGTTCTCCGCGGCGCGCGATACGCTGCTGGGGCAGACGGCAGCCTTCCTCAAGCGGTTTCCGTCGCTCACCGGATTGGCGTTCGAAGGCGGCACGCCGTTTGCCGATGCCGCCACCCGGATGTGGATCGCCGATGAACTGTTGCCGCAGGCCGGGAGCGGCGGCTCCGGCGGCGATCTCGGTGGGGACCTCGACGCCGCTCGATCCGAGGCGCGCGGGCTGGCGGCGAAGGGCAAGCTCGGGGATGCGGCCGCGGTGCTCGAGGCCGCTCGCGGCCACGCTTCCGGGGATCGCGAACGATTTCTGTGGGATCTTGAGAAGGCCCGCCTCTGCGTCGATACCGGACGGGCTGACCTCGGCATGCCTTTGCTGCTCCATCTGGACAAACTAGCCCGAAACGCGAGCCTCGATTCATGGGAGCCTGTGATCTGCATCGATTTGACGGTACTCTTGATCAGAGGCGATGCGCAGTTGGCAACGAGTGGCGATCCGGAGCGAATTGCGCTTCGTAGTGAATGGGGAACGCGCCTGTCCCGGCTCGATATGCGGGCCGCGGTGGAACTGTTTAAGCCGCCGGCCGAGGCAGGGGCAAATTAGTGTTTTGCCGCTCAGGCGGCTTAGGGGATCAGGAGGGACAGCATGGCCAACGAAGGATCAGTGGCTCCCAAGGAGCGTGTGAACATCCGCTATCGGCCGGCGACGGGGGATGCGAAGGAGGAAGTTGAGCTTCCGATGAAGCATGTGATCCTCGGGGACTTTACGCAGCGCCCCGACGACACGCCTCTGGAAGAGCGTGAGCGCGTCAACGTCAACAAGGATACGTTCAACGACGTCATGCGTGGGATGGATCTCAAGGTCGACGCCAGCGTCGACGACCGGTTGTCCGATGAGGCCGACGCGAAGATGAGCGTGCACCTCAAGTTCGACTCCCTGAAGGATTTCGAGCCTGAACAGGTGGTCAACCAGGTACCGGAGTTGCGCAAGCTACTGGAGCTTCGCCAGGCGCTGGTGGCGTTGAAGGGGCCACTCGGGAACACCCCGGCGTTCCGAAAGGCGATCCAGAGCATCGTCGACGACGAGGGTGCCCGGGCTGCGCTGCTCAAGGAACTCGGAGCCGGCGAGGGGAACTGATTCCCGAGCGGTAATCGCACGCAATTGATATTTCCGGAGACAAAGGCGCGGGCCCGCGGGCCCGACGCGTAGGGAGGGCGATCGTGTCGTCGACTGAATCCGAGAACCAAGCGGCTGGTGCCCAGACGGTCGAGAGCGAGTCGCTGCTCGACCAGATCATGCAGGAAACCCGCTACGCGCCGAACCAGGAGGGCTACGACGTAGCCCGTCAGGGGGTGGCCGCGTTCATAGCCGAGTTGTTGAAGCCAAACCGCGGCGCCGAGAAGGTCCAGGCCGGTATGGTCGACCAGATGATCTCGGAGATCGACCGCAAGCTGTCGGCGCAGGTCGATGCGATCCTTCACAACGAGAACGTGCAGGAGCTGGAAAGCGCGTGGCGGGGGCTCAAGTTCCTCGTCGACCGCACCGATTTCCGCCAGAACATCAAGATCGAGCTGCTCAACGTCTCGAAGGACCAGCTTCTCGAGGATTTCGAGGACGCCCCCGAGGTGGTGCAGTCCGGCCTCTACAAGCATGTCTACACCGACGAGTATGGCGTGTTCGGCGGCCAGCCGGTCGGCGCAGTGATCTGCAATTACGAGTTCGACGCGGGTTCCAAGGACATTCAACTCCTGCGCTACGTATCGAACGTCGGCGCCATGGCGCACGCACCGATCATCGCGGCCGCCTCGCCGAAGATGTTCGGGGTCGACAAGCACGAGGAGATCGCTGGCCTGAAGGATTTGCAGGCGATCTTCGAAGGCCCGCAATACGCCAAGTGGAACGCGTTCCGCGAGACCGAGGATGCTCGCTACGTCGGTCTGACAGTCCCGCGCTTCATGCTGCGCGAGCCCTACGGCGAGGAGTCGAACCCGATCAAGGCGTTCAATTACAACGAGGAGTCGGACGGCAAGACCGACAACTACCTGTGGGGTAACGCCGCCTTTGCGTTCGCATCCCGGTTGTCGGACAGCTTCGCAAAGTACCGTTGGTGCCCGAACGTCATTGGCCCGCAGAGCGGTGGTGCCGTTGAGAACCTGGCCATGCACAACTTCCAGAGCATGGGCCAGAACGAGACCAAGGCGCCGACTGAAGTGCTGGTGTCGGATCGACGGGAATACGAGCTGGCCGAGCAGGGTTTCATCGCGCTGGTCAACCGCAAGGGCGCCAACAACGCGACGTTCTTCTCCGCCAACTCGGTGCAGAAGCCGAAGTACTTCGGCAACACGACCGAAGGCAAGGCGGCCGAGACCAACTACAAGCTCGGCACCCAGCTCCCGTACATGTTCATCGTCAACCGGCTGGCCCACTACATCAAGGTTTTGCAGCGCGAGAACATCGGCAGCTGGAAGAACCGGGGCGAGTTGGAAAAGGAGCTCGGCGACTGGATCCGGCAGTACGTCTCGGATCAGGAGAACCCCTCGGCCGAGGTGCGCAGCCGCCGGCCGCTGCGCCGTGCCGAGATCAAGGTCCTGGACGTCGAGGGCGAGCCCGGTTGGTACAGCGTCAGCATGGCCGTCCAGCCGCACTTCAAATACATGGGGGCGGACTTCACGCTGTCCCTGAAGGGCAAGCTCGACAAGGCGTGATGACGACGGACGAACGGCTCCGGCCGCCGGGTTTCCCGGCGGGCCGGCGCTGGCGTCGGCAGCGGGTTCGGGAGGGAATGAGGGGATGCCGGGATGGCTGAGCGGACGCTGCTGCAGCGCCTGATCGACGACGACCCGCCGGCGCCTGGACGGCCGTTCGACTCGTCGCTGGCGGTCCAGTCGGTGCTCGACTACCTGCAGATCCTTATGAATACCCGCCAGGGCTCGGTCGGCGCCCGGCCGGATTTCGGGCTGCCGGATTTCAACGACATGGTCAGCGAGTTCCCCGCCGCCGTCCCGGCGATCGCCCGCGCCATCAAGCACCAGATCGACAGTTTCGAGCCGCGCCTGCGGAACGTGGTGGTCCGCCACGTTCCCGATCCCGATCGGCCGTTGACGCTAGCCTACCGGATCCGGGCCGAACTCGTCATTGACCGGGGCGAGGATGCGGTGACCTTCGAGACCGTCTTCGGGAGCGACGGGTCGGTGCGGGTCCGATGAGCATCAATCGCTACTTCCAGGACGAACTGGCGTACCTGCGCGAGATCGGCGACGAGTTTGCCCGCGAGAATCCACGCCTCGCACCTTACCTCTCGCGCGAAAGCCAGGACCCCGATGTCGAACGCCTGCTGGAGGGGTTCGCCTTCCTGACCGGGCGGCTTCGCGAGAAGCTTGATGACGAGCTGCCGGAGGTCGCTCATTCGCTCATCGAACTGGTCTGGCCGAACTATTTGCGCCCGGTGCCGGCCATGACGGTCGTCGAGTTCTCGGTCGTCCCGGGATCGGACGCCAGCGCCCCGGTCGCCCGCGGCACGATGGTGGATTCCCGCCCCGTCGGCGGAACCATGTGCCGCTTCCGGACCAGCTACGAGGTACGCTGCCTGCCGTTCTCGGTGGCCGCCGTGGAGATCGATTCCACACCGACGAGCGGGCGGCTGACGCTGCGCCTGCGGACCGTGGAGGGCTCCGACCCGAGCCTGATTGCGACCGATCGCCTGCGCCTGTTCCTGGACGGCGCCGCCGACCTGAGCGTGGCTCGCGACCTCTACCGAGCGCTGATGCAAGACGTGCGTTCCGTCGAGGTGATGGGCGCTGGCGGCACCGGGTTCACACTCGGTCCGGAAGCTTTGTCGCCGGTCGGCTTCGCGACCGACGAGGCGGTGCTGCCGTACCCGGCGAACGCGTTTCCCGGCTTCCGGATTCTCCAGGAGTACTTCGCGTTCCCTGAGAAGTTCATGTTCGTGGATTTGGCGACCGGCGGTCGCCTGCGGACCCTGCGCGGACCCGACGTCGAGGTGAGGATAGAGTTCTCGCGGCCGCTGGATCGCGGTGCCAACGCCGGACGTGGGTCGATCCGCTTGAATTGTACGCCGGTCGTGAACGTATTCGAGGACGACGGCGAGCCGATCAATCTCGACCACCACAAGTCGGAGTATCGGGTCCGGCCGATGGGCGCCCAGAACCGGCACGTCGACGTCTACGGCGTCGAGAAGGTTACCGGATGGGTGCGAGGCCGCAACGAGCAGGTGGCCTACCGCCCGTTCGCCTCCTACCGCCCGATCGTGGCGAGCGGCCGCGGCGAACTGTACTACCGGATCCGCCGACGCAGCGGAGTCGCCGCCCAGTCGGTAGACACCTACGTCTCGTTCGTCGACGCCGAGAACCGCACCCTTCCGATGACCGCCGAGACCGTCTCGGTCGAATTGACCTGCACCAACGGGCGGGCGCCGGAGGCGCTGACGATCGGCGCCATCGATCAGCCGACCGCGTCGACGCCGACATTCGCGACGTTCCGCAACCCTGTGCGGGTGACGGCGCCCACGCCGCCGCCGATCGATCGCAACCTGTTGTGGATTCTTATTTCGAACTTGGCGCTGAACTACAGCAGCCTCGCCGACCCGCACGCGCTCGGCACGATCCTGTCGACCTATAACGTGCGTGCCCATGTCGACGAGCAGGAACGCCGGCGCATGGAACTCATGCTCGAGGGCATTCAGTCGGTTGAGTCCGAGCCGATGGACTGGATCCGGGCCGGTGTGGTCATGCGAGGTGTTCGGTTCGTGGTGACGGCGCAGGAAAGCAAGCTCGGCGGCGACGCTGAGATGTTCCTGTTCGGCACCGTGCTCGATCGGTTCCTTGAGATGTTCTCGAACATCAA
The DNA here is from genome assembly GCA_964396345.1 of uncultured Thalassobaculum sp. Lineage (GTDB taxonomy): Bacteria > Pseudomonadota > Alphaproteobacteria > Thalassobaculales > Thalassobaculaceae > Thalassobaculum_A. Next base: position 86 of record CAYNFA010000065.1, on the reverse strand, counting down.
CGCCGTCCACCAATTGGTCCTGCAGGGCCTCGAGCGGAATGTGAGATACCAATGGGACGTGCGGACCGGACAGAACCGGCTGCTGT
>CAYNFA010000064.1:0-11516 GCA_964396345.1 uncultured Thalassobaculum sp. | reverse complement strand
GCGATCGTCGGCCGCGACGACACGATGGAAGTGTTCACCACCCGGCCGGACACCCTGTTCGGCGCCAGCTTCTGCGCGATCTCGCCCAATCACCCGCTGGCGGCGGAGCTCGCCGAGCGCGACCCCGGGCTGGCCGCGTTCATCGCCGAGTGCAACCGGTCGAGCACCAGCGAAGCCGACATCGAGACCGCCGAGAAGCGGGGTCACCGAACCGGGCTCGAAGTCCGGCACCCGTTCCGCCACGGCGTCACCATGCCGGTCTATGTCGCCAATTTCGTGCTGATGGAATACGGCACCGGCGCGATCTTCGGCTGCCCGGCGCACGACCAGCGCGACCTCGACTTCGCCCGAAAATACCAACTTCCGGTGATCCCGGTGGTGCTGCCGCCGAAGGCCGACGCCGCCGTCTTCTCGGTCGGCGACGAGGCCTATGTCGGTCCCGGCACGATCTACAACTCGGAATTCCTGGACGGGCTGGAGGTCGAGGCCGCGAAGGCGACGGTCGCCGAGCGTCTGGTGGCGATCGGAGCCGGCGAGCGCACCACGACCTGGCGGCTGCGCGACTGGGGCGTGTCGCGGCAGCGCTACTGGGGCTGCCCGATCCCGGTGATCCACTGCGATCGCTGCGGCCCGGTGCCGGTGCCCGAGGACCAGTTGCCGGTGACGCTGCCCCAGGACGTCGACTTCGACGCCCCCGGCAACCCTCTGGACCGCCACCCGAGCTGGAAGCACACCGCCTGCCCGAGCTGCGGCGGGGCCGCGCGCCGCGAGACCGACACCTTCGACACCTTCTTCGAGTCGTCCTGGTACTTCGCGCGCTTCACCGACGCCCAGGCCGCCGACGCCTTCGGGCGGGCCGAGGCCGATTACTGGCTGCCGGTTGACCAGTACATCGGCGGCGTCGAGCACGCCGTCCTGCACCTGCTGTACTCGCGGTTCTTCACGCGGGCGCTGCGCGACTGCGGCTATCTCGCCATCGCCGAGCCGTTCGCCGGCCTGGTTACCCAGGGCATGGTCTGCCACGAGACCTACAAGGGCCCGGACGGCAAATGGCTGTACCCGACCGAGGTGATTCGGGCCGAGGGCGGCGGGGTCGTCACCGTCGACGGCGGCCTGCCGGTGACCGTCGGCCGCGTCGAGAAGATGTCGAAGTCGAAGCGCAACACCGTCGACCCGGCGCACATCATCGACGCCTACGGCGCCGACACAGCCCGCCTGTTCATGCTGTCGGACAGCCCGCCGGAGCGCGACCTGGAATGGACCGAGGCTGGCGTCGACGGCGCCTGGCGCTACCTGAACCGGCTGTGGCGCGCGATCACCGAATCCGATGTCGACCTGCCGCCGGTCGGCGCCCCGCGGCCGGAGGCCATGTCGCCGGCGGCCGAGCAGGCCTGGCGGGCCTGCCACAAGACGATCATCGGGGTCGGCGACGCCATCGAGCGGTTCCGCTTCAACACCGCTGTCGCCCAGGTGCGCGAGCTGACCAACCTGTTGCTGGCGCTCGACGGCAAAGGGGCCGGGGAAGCCTGGGTGCTGCGCTTCGGCTGGGAGACTGCGGTCCGGCTGCTGGCGCCGATGATGCCGCACGTCGCCGAGGAACTCTGGGCGCAGCTCGGGCACGCCGGCATGCTGGCGAACAGCCCCTGGCCGGACGCCGACCCGGCGCTGGCCGAGGACGAGACCGTCACCGTCGCGGTGCAGATCAACGGCAAGCTGCGGGCGACCCTGGAGGTCGCCAAGGATCTCGACCGCGACGCGCTGATCGCCCTGGCGCTGGAGCAACCGAACGTGCAGCGCCAGTTGGACGGCAAGCCGCCCCGCAAGGTGATCGCGGTACCCAACAAGATCGTCAACCTGGTGGCCTGAGGTGATCGATCGCCGCGCCCTCCTCCTGCTCCCCCTGGCGCTGTCGGCCTGCGGCTTCGAGCCGCTGTACGGCAACCGCGCGGGTGGCGGCGGCGGTCCGGCGGCGACCCCGGAGATGCAGCGGATCTCGATCGGCCCGATCGACGGTCGACCGGGACAACTGCTTCGCAACGAGCTGCGTGACCGGCTGGTCCCGACCGGTCTGCCCGGCAACCCGCGGTGGCGCCTTGATGTGGTGCTGCGCGAGACGACGTCGGATCTGGTCATCCTGCGCGACGCCACCGCGACCTTCGCCAAATATGTCGGCGATGCCCAATGGGTGCTGATCGACCTCGAAAGCGACGCACCGGCGACCCGCGGGCGCAGCCGCCGCATTGCCAGCTACTCGATCACCTCCTCGGAATTCGCCTCGCTGCAGGCCGAGGCGGACGCCCGCCGCCGGGTGATCACCGAGATCGCCGAGGACATCCGGCTGCGGCTCGGGCTGTATTTCCGGCGCGCCGGCGGATGAAGGTCGCGCCGGGCGAGCTGGAAGGCTTCGTTCGGCGCCCACCCGCCGGACTGCGCGGGGTGCTGGTCTACGGCGCCGACGGCGGCAAGGCGCGCGAGACCGCCGAGCGCATCGGCCGCACGGTGGTGCCCGACCTGTCGGACCCGTTCAACGTCGCCGTTCTGACCGGTGAGGAAGCCGAGGCCGACCCCGCCCGGCTGGCCGACGAGGCCGCCGCCCGTTCGCTGATGGGCGGCCGCCGGCTGGTCCGGGTCCGCGACGCCCGCGACCGCAGCGCCGAAGCGCTGGCCAATGCCTTCGGCGGGCCGGAGACCGACACCCTGGTGGTGGTCGAGGCCGGCGACCTGAAATCGACCAGCGCCCTGCGCAAGCTGTTCGAGGGCAAGCGCGGCGACCTCGCCGCCATCCCCTGCTACCCCGACGAGGCCCGCGACGTCGCCCGCATGATCCGCGAGACGCTGTCGGCAGCCGGGGTGCGGATCGACCCCGACGCCGCCCAGCTGCTCTCGGAACGCCTTGGAAACGATCGGGTCGCGACCCGCACCGAGCTCGAGAAGCTCGCGCTGATGGTCGGAGCCGGCGGCACCGTCGACTTCCAGACCGCGATGGAGGCGGTCGGCGACGGTGCCGCGCTCGACATCGACGCCCTGGTCTCAGCGGCCGCCGACGGCCGCCCCGACGGGCTCGTTCCGGGGCTGGACAGGGCGTTCCGCCAGGGCGAGTCCCCGATCCGGGTGCTGCGTGTCGCCCAGGGCTACTTCCAGCGCCTGCATCTGGCCGCGAGCCGAGCCGCCGAGGGCGGCAGCCCGGCCGAGGCGGTTCGATCGTTGCGTCCGCCGCCGTTCTTCAAGGCGGTGGAGACGATGACCCGGCAGGTCGAGCGCTGGACGCCGACGGCACTCGCCGCCGCGCTGGCCAGGCTCGGCAAGGCCGAGATCCGCTGCAAGAGCACCGGGTTTCCGGACCAGGCCGAGTGTGGCCAGGCGCTGATCGACGTCGCCCGCCTGGCGCTCCGCGCCGGCGCCCGTCGCGGACGCTGAGGAACCGTTAACGCTTGGGAATGAGCGGGTCGTCGGGATCGTCGTCGTCCAGATCCGCCCAGTCCTGACCGAGGTCGGCGCCCGCGGATCTGCCCCCCGCGGGGCCCGCCGCTGGGGCGCCTGGCGGCACGGCACCGTCCTGCAGGCCGATGTCGTCCTCATCCAGGTCCGGGCCGTCTTCGTCGAACGACCAGCGCCCCACCGGCGGCTCGTCGCCGGTCGCCGCGCCGCGGCCGGTCGAGATCGCGGACAGGCGCTCGATCACCAGGTCGAGCTGGTCAAGGTCCTCGTAGCGCACGGTCACGCTGCCGCCTCCGGAAACCGTGTCGTGGTCGATCGAGACCGTCAGGCCGAGGCGCTCGCGCAGGTCGCGCTCGACCGCCAGGGTGTCGGCGTCCTTGTCGGCATCCTTGTCGGCGCCCGCCGCCGGCCGCGCCGGCGTCGCGCGGGGCCGGGCCGGACCGGCGCCGCCCGACGGCTCCATCCGGCTCCGCTGCACGAGCCGCTCGGTGTCGCGCACGTTGAGCTTGCGGGTCACGACCTCGCGCGCCAGGGCGACCGCGTCGTCGTGGCCGATCAGGGTGCGCGCGTGGCCGGCGGTCAGCTGGCCATCTTCCAGCAGCGTGCGCACCTCGCCCGGCAGGTTGAGCAGGCGCAGGGTGTTGGCGACGTGGCTTCGGCTCTTGCCGACGGCGCGCGCCACCTGCTCCTGGGAGTGACCGTACTCCTCGATCAGCCGGTGATAGCCGTCGGCCTCCTCGAGCGAGGTCAGATCGCGGCGCTGGACGTTCTCGACCAGCGCGATCTCCATCGCCGTGCGGTCGTCGAACTCCCGCACCAGCACCGGGATCTCGTGCAGCTGGGCGAGCTGGGCGGCCCGCCAGCGCCGCTCGCCGGCGATGATCTCGTAGCTGTCGCCGTCGGGCGCGCGGCGCACCAGCACCGGCTGCAGCACTCCTTGTTCGCGGATGCTCTCGGCCAGTTCGGCGAGGTCCTCGGCGTCGAACCGGCGACGCGGCTGGAACGGCCCCGGCTTCAGCCGCTCGACCGGCAGCGAGCGGGTCTGGCGAAGCCGGTCGAGCTGGGCCTGATCCTCTTCCTCGTCGCCGAGGAGCGCGGACAGGCCGCGTCCGAGCTTGTTGGTGGCGCGGCGGCGGGTGGGATCGTCGGTCATGCGTCTCTCAGGCGGCGTCGGCGAGAGCGCGCTCGCGCTGCAGGACCTCGCGGGCGAGGTCGAGATAGGCGCGGGCGCCACTGCACGCCATGTCGTACACGATCACCGGCTTGCCGTAGGACGGCGCCTCGGAGATCCGGACGTTGCGCGGGATCACGGTGCGGTAGACAGCGTCCCCGAAATGCCCGCGGACATCGGCGGCCACCTGCTCAGACAGGTTGTTGCGGCGGTCGAACATGGTCAGCACAACGCCCTGGATCTCAAGGCCGGGGTTCAGCGCCTTGCGCACCCGCTCGACGGTGCGGATCAGCTGGGACAAGCCCTCCAGGGCGTAGAACTCGCACTGCAGCGGCACCAGCACGGCGTCGGCGGCGACCAGCGCGTTCAACGTCAGCAGCCCGAGCGAGGGCGGGCAGTCGATCAGGATGTAATCGTAGGGCGACGCCGCCGCGTGTCGAACGACCGCCTCGCGCAGCCGGAATTCGCGGTGCTCCATACCGACCAGCTCGATCTCCGCCCCCGACAGGTCGGGCGACGCCGGTACCAGCTCGAGCCCCGGGACCGCGGTCTGGATCGCCGCCTCGGCGATCGACGCGGCGCCGATCAGCACCGCGTAGGAATCAGCGCTGCGACCCTTGCGGGGGATGCCGAAGCCGGTCGAGGCGTTGCCCTGCGGATCGAGGTCGATCACCAGGACGCGCTTGCGGCAAGCCGCCATCGCGGTGGCGAGGTTGACGGCGGTGGTTGTCTTTCCGACCCCGCCCTTCTGGTTCACGATCGCGAGGATGCGGGGCGCCACTACCTCGGTCGAGGCCGTATCAGACATTGGTCACACCCTCCAGACGGAGTATGACCCCGCGCGCATCGCTGAGGCTCGGGGCCTTGTCTATCCTCATATTCCAGCGTTCGCGCGCGGTAGTCAACTCGGCCTCCACACGCTCTCCCTTGAGGAACAGGTAGACGGTTGATTTATCGGAGAATGACCGAGCGTAGTGCAGGAGGTCGGAAACCGGCGCAAGCGCCCGAGCGGTGACGATACCGGCGCGAATCGGGCGTAGTGCCTCGATGCGGCAAGCCTCGATCACGACCTTGGTGTCGGTTACGCGGGCTGCTTCCTGAAGAAACGCCGCCTTGCGTTGGTCGGCTTCGACCAGAACCAGATCCTCACGGCCCATGATGGCCAGAACCATGCCAGGGAACCCGGCGCCGGCACCGAAGTCGAGCACGGGACCAGGAAGCCCGGTCATGCGCGCGAGAAGCTGTCCGGAATCGAGGATGTGACGCGACCAAAGATCAGGCAGGGTTGCCGGAGCCACCAGGTTGATCCGGGCCTGCCATTTCACGAGAAGCCCGGCAAAAACCTCAAGCCGCTCTCGAACACCGTCGTCGAGGCCGAGCAACCGCTGGACGTCGCCCGGAGTCATGCCGGGTCACTCGACTGACTACCCTTGGAATCCCGCCGTTTTCCCTGCTTCAGATGGCGGAGGATAGCCAAGGTAGCGGCAGGCGTTATGCCTGGTAGTCGCGCCGCCTGACCGAGGGTCCGGGGCCTTGCCCGCCCCAGAACAGCGCAGATTTCGGTGGACAGAGACCCGATCGACCGAGGATCGAGATCGTCCGGAAGCACCAGCGCCTCGTCGCGACGGAACGCCTGGATGTCTGCCTCCTGGCGCTCAAGGTACCCGGCGTATTGAGCTTCAATGGCGAGTTGTTCGATGATCGCGTCCGGAATCGACGCCAGGACAGGCCACGCCGCCGCAAGGCGCTGGTATCCCACTTCCGGGTGCCCCAGAAGGTCCAGCGCGGTTCGGCGCTGGCCGTCCGGATTCACCGTGATTCCCAGGCGCGCGAGGTCCTGGGGGGTTCCCGAGAGGCCGCGAAGTGTTTCACGTGAAACGTCGAGCCGCGCGAGCTTGTCGCTGAACGCCCGCCACCGACCCGAGCCGACCAGTCCAACGTCCTGACCCAGAGCCGTGAGGCGCTGGTCGGCGTTATCCGCGCGGAGCCGGAGCCTGTATTCCGCGCGGGACGTGAACATCCGGTATGGCTCCGGGGCCCCGCGGGTGATCAGGTCGTCGACCATCACCCCGATGTACCCCTCGGCGCGATCGATCGACAACGGCGAACCGTCCCCAACCGCGAGCGCGGCGTTGGCACCGGCGATCAACCCCTGCGCCGCCGCTTCTTCATAGCCGGTGGTGCCGTTGATCTGTCCAGCCAGATACAGTCCGGGCACCCGCCGGGTCTCCAGGGTCGCCTCAAGTTCGCGGGGATCGACGTAATCGTATTCGATGGCGTAGCCGTACTGCAGCACCCGCGCCTTCTCGAGCCCGGGGATGGCGGCGACCACGGCATCCTGAACGTCGCGCGGCAGCGAGGTCGAGATGCCGTTGGGATACACCGTCGGATCGTCCAAGCCTTCCGGTTCCAGGAAGATCTGGTGCCTCGGCTTGTCCGCGAAGCGCACCACCTTGTCCTCGATGGACGGGCAATACCGTGGTCCGGTCCCGCTGATCTGACCGGAATACATCGGCGCCCGGTGCAAGTTCGCGCGGATCAGATCGTGCGCGCGCTCGGTCGTGTGGGTGATATGGCAGACGGTCTGGGGGACCGTGATCATGTCGGTCAGGGTGGAGAACGGCTCCGGCGGATCGTCACCAGCCTGCGATTCGAGCCCGCCCCAATCGATCGTCCGGCCGTCCAGACGCGGCGGGGTCCCGGTTTTCAGCCGCCCCAGACCGAAGCCCGTCGCCTCTAGGGTGCGCGCCAGGCCGACTGCGGGGGCGTCGCCGATCCGGCCGGCCGGAGTCCGCTCCTCGCCGAGGTGGATCTCGCCGCGCAGGAATGTTCCGGTCGTCAGCACCACGGCCGCTGCCCGCCTCTCCGCGCCATCGGCCAGCCGAACCCCCACGCAGCGCCCGTCGCGCAGGATCAGGTCCTCGACGGCGGCGGCCTCGATGGTCAGGGCCTGATACTCGGCGAGGATCGAAGCGATGGCCTCCTTGTAGAGGCTACGGTCGGCTTGGGCCCTCGGGCCGCGCACCGCCGCGCCCTTCGATCGGTTGAGGACCCGGAACTGGATGCCCGAGCGATCGATCGCCCGCCCCATGATGCCATCAAGGGCATCAATCTCGCGGACCAGATGACCCTTGCCGAGTCCCCCGATCGCCGGATTGCAGGACATCGCGCCGATGGTGTCGATCCGATGGCTCAGGAGCAGCGTTCGCGCGCCGATACGGGCTGCGGCCGCGGCCGCTTCGCACCCGGCGTGGCCGCCGCCCACCACGATCACGTCGTGGCCCGTTCCCGTCAGCGCGTTCATGATCTGGAGATACGGATTCCGGATCACCCTGTCAAAGCCCTCCGCGTTTCACGTGAAACATCGCGCGGATCACTTGCCGAGGCAGAACTCGCGAAAGATCGCGTCGAGCAGATCGTCGATATCGACCTTCCCGGTAATGCGACCGAGCGACCGAGCGGCCAGGCGCAGGTCTTCTGCCGGCAGCTCGATCGGCACGCCGTTCTCGAGACCGGCAATGGCGTGACGGATCGCGTCGATCGTCTCTGTCGCCGCGTGCCGGTGGCGCGCCCGGGTCAGCGCCGGAGCCTCCGAGAGTCCAATTCGCGCCTCAAGTTCGGCGCCAATCCTCGCCAGCAGCGCCGGGAGACCCGTGCCGCCCGTCACAGAGACGGGCAGCCACGGCGCGGGCACCGCTTCCTGCGTCCGATCAACCTTGTTGGCCACCGCGATCGCGTCCTTCCCGAGCCATGATTCCAACGCCTGGCGGTCACCGACCCCGGCGCTCCAATCGACGACCACCAGGCGAAGATCCGCGTCCTCAGCCCGGGCCAATGCCCTCCGCACACCTTCGCCTTCAACAACATCTAGTGTTTCACGCAGACCAGCCGTATCCGCGATCGTGGCTGGATACCCGCCGATATCGAGGTGTACTTCCAGGACATCCCGGGTCGTGCCAGCGGTCTCGCTGACAATGGCAACATCCCGTTTCGCAAGCCAGTTCAGCAGGGAGGACTTACCGGCGTTCGGCGGTCCGACAATGGCCATACGAAGGCCTTCGCGGAGCCGTTCCGCACGGCCGGAGTTGGCGAGATGGCGCTCCAGATCTTGTTCAAGCGATCGCAGCCCGAGAAGAGCCTCGACAATGGCGTCCGCCGGCAGATCCTCATCCGGAAAATCAATCCAGGCCTCCAATCGCGCCATCGCCGCCATCAGTTCCGCGCGCCACCCCTCGGTCACCGCCGCCAGAGCGCCACCGGCTTGCCGCAGCGCCTGCTGGCGTTGAGCCTGGGTATCGGCGTCCACCAGGTCCAGCACCCCTTCGGCGGCGGTCAGGTCGATACGATCGTTCAAATAGGCGCGCCGGGTAAACTCCCCCGGGTCTGCCGGGCGCAACCCGGGAACCCGCAGCGTCGCCGCCAACACCGCCTCGATCACCGCCCTTCCGCCATGCAGGTGCAACTCCGCCATATCCTCGCCGGTGAAACTGCCCGGACCCGGAAAGCCGACCACCAAGGCGTCGTCCAGGGCTTCGCCCGTCGACGGATCGCGAAGCACGGCCCTGCTGAGCCGGCGGGCCGGAGGCACCCGCCCAGCGAGCACGTTGACGACCTGAAACGCCGCGGGTCCCGACACACGCAGCACGGCAATCCCCGATCGACCCGGCGCGGTAGCCAGCGCCACGATTGTATCGCCCGCTGTGTTCATGGACTTCACAACCTTATCTTTTGGCTCGACACGACCCTGATCCTTTGGCTCGACGCGACCTTGCCCCTAGATTGCGATGTGATCCCATGCGAAAGCCAGACCGCCCACGTTGACCGCCGGAGCCGCCAGCCGGACCCTGCCCACCTCGGCGCGCGTGCGCAAGCGGCCGCCGCACGCCAACGCCAAGGCCCGCACGTCAGTGGGCCGCCTGAGGGAGCGCCGATGCCCGCCAGCGAACTCGACAGCCCGATCGGTCGGCTCCGCGTCTTGAGCGATGGCGCCGCGCTGGTGCGCGTCACATGGACCGGTGCCGCAACGAACCGACCGCCGTGCGAGGAGGACGCTGTTTCACGTGAAACAGCCGTGCAGCTGGCGGCGTATTTCGGGGGGCGGCTGGCCGTTTTCGACCTGCCGCTCCGGTTCACCGGCGGCACCGCCTTCGAGGTGGCGGTGTGGCAGGCAATGCAGCCGATTCCTCTGGGCGAGACCCGGACCTACGGCGATCTGGCCGCCACGACCGGCGGCGTCGCGCGCGCGGTCGGCGGGGCCTGCGGCCGCAACCCGTTGCCGATCGTGGTTCCATGCCATCGGATCGTCGGTGCCGGCGGACGCCTGGTCTGGTTCTCAGGGGGTGCTGGCGTGGCCACCAAGCAATGGCTTCTCGACTTCGAACTCGGCCAGACCAGACTGTTCTGAGGGCCCCCCTCCCTAGACGCCGCATCCCTGGCCGTCCTAGGGTTCCGCCCCATCACCGATCAACGAGGGAGAGGCCCATGCCCCACGTCACCGTCAAGGCCAAGGACGGCGGAACCTTCCAGGCCTACGTGGCGATGCCCGCCAAGACCCCGGCCCCGGGGCTCGTCGTGATCCAGGAGATCTTCGGCGTCAACAAGGTCATGCGCGATCTCACGGACCATTTCGCCGCCATGGGATACGTCGCGATCTGCCCCGACATTTTCTGGCGTATCGAGCCCGGGGTCGATATCACCGACCAGAGCGAGACCGAGTGGCAAAAGGCCTTCGACCTGTTCGGCAAGTTCGACGCCGATCAGGGAATCCAGGATCTGGTCGCGACCCTGGATCACGTTCGCGCGATGCCGGAATCCACCGGCAAGGCAGGCACGGTCGGATACTGCCTCGGTGGCAAACTGGCCTACCTGATGGCCACGCGGTCGAACGCAGAGGCCAACGTCAGTTACTACGGCGTCGGCCTGGATGCCCTGATCGGCGAGGCACCCCAGATCACCACCGCCTACCTTAGCCATGTCGCCGAAAACGACGGTTTCGTTCCTCCGGAAGCCCAAAAGGTGTTCATTCCGGTCCTGCAAGCGCACCCGAAGGCCATCGTGCACGTCTATCAGGGACAGGACCACGCTTTCGCCCGTGTCGGCGGCAAGCATTACGACCAGACCTCTGCCGATCTCGCAAACACCCGCACCCGGGACTTTCTGGCCGCCAATCTGGGATGATCGCTCCCGGCGCGGCAGGACTGCCGTGCCGCGCCAGGGCTTCCCCGACGTCACGCGGCGCCCTAGGGTCGCCTCCACGACGACAACCCATCGACTGGGAGAACACCACCATGGTCAAGGCCATTCGTTTCCATAAGCCCGGCGGGCCCGAGGTGATGCGCCTCGAGGATGTCGACCTGGCGGCTCCGGCCGCCGGCGAAATCCAGGTCAAACACACCGCCATCGGCCTGAACTACATCGACACCTATCATCGCAGCGGGTTGTATCCGCTGCCGCTGCCGCACGGTCTCGGCATGGAGGGCGCCGGTACGGTGGCCGCCATCGGGACTGGCGTTTCCGGGCTCAGCGTCGGCGACCGGATTGCCTACGCCGCCCCACCGCCGGGTTCCTACGCGGAAGCCCGAAACATCGAGGCGACCAAAGTCGTCAAGATCCCTGACGGCGTCGCCGACAAGACCGCGGCGGCGATGATGCTGAAGGGCATGACCGCCCAGTATCTGATCCGTCAGGTCTACAAGGTGCAGGCCGGCGACACGATCCTGATCCACGCCGCGGCCGGCGGCGTCGGGCTCATCGTCAGCCAATGGGCGAAGGCGCTCGGGGCGACTGTCATCGGCACTGTCGGATCGGACGCCAAGGCCGACCTTGCCAAGGCGAACGGATGCGACCATCCGATCGTCTACACGCGCGACAACTTCGTCGCGAAGGTGCTGGAGATCACCGGCGGCAA
>CAYNFA010000063.1:0-11529 GCA_964396345.1 uncultured Thalassobaculum sp. | reverse complement strand
CGGGCTGTTCCGGAACGCCGTCCAGTCGGCGGCGCGTGACCAGGCCGGCCTCGAGATCGAGGAGGTGCTGGTTGACGCCATGGCGTCGCTGCTGGTCCGCGAGCCGGAGCGTTTCGACGTGATCGTGACCTCGAACATGTTCGGCGACATCCTGTCGAACCTGGCGGCCGAGCTGGCCGGTGGCCTGGGGGTGGCCGGGTCGCTCAACGCCGGCGACGCCTGCGCCATTGCTCAGGCTTCGCACGGCTCGGCGCCAAGTCTCGCCGGCCGCAACGTCGCCAACCCGGCCGCCCTGGCCCTGTCCGCTGCCATGCTGATCGGCTGGCTGGGCCGTCGCGACGGCAACGACGCCGCCATCGATTCGGCGGTCCGGCTGGAGGCGGCGGTCGACGCCGCGCTCGGCAACGCCGCCGGCAGGACTCCAGACATCGGCGGCGCCTCGACCACCGTCGAGGCCGGTCGGGCAATCGCGGCGGTTCTCGAGGGCAGGGCGTGACGGCAGCGGTCGAGACCAGCCTCGCCGAGGGCATCGGCACGGTAACGCTGCGCCTGCCGGAGCGCGGCAACGCTCTCAGCCCGGAGCTGGTCGAGGGTGCCCTGGACGCGATCCGGCGGCTGCCGTCCGACGGGGCGCGCTTGATCGTGTTGCGTGGCGCCGGGCGGCACTTCTGCACCGGGTTCGATCTCTCCGACCTCGACGCCCTGTCGGACGGCGATCTGCTGCTGCGTGTGGTGCGCATCGAGGCGCTGCTGCAGGCGGTGCACCACGCGAAGGTGCCGACGGTGGCGATCGCGCACGGCGCCACCACCGGCGCCGGCGCCGATCTGGTGGCCGCCTGCCAATATCGCTGGGCGCTGCCCGGCACCCGCTTCGCCTTTCCGGGGGCCGGGTTCGGGCTGGCCCTCGGCACGCGGCGGCTGGCGCTGCGGATCGGGTCGGAGGCGGCCCGCGACCTGGTGGGCTCGGGCCGGCGGATCGACGCGGAGGAGGCGGTGGCGCTTGGCCTGGTCGAACGGCTCGTCGAGCCGACGGCGGTTGAAGGCGCGTTGACCGCGGCGGCCGCGCGCCATGCGCTGGACCCGGAGATCATGGAGCGGATCTGCGCGCTGACGGTTCCCGACACCCGGGATGCCGATCTGGCCAACCTCGTGGCGTCGGCGTCACGGCCGGGGCTCAAGGCACGGATCGTGTCCTATGTAGCCGCGCTTCGGGCGCGCAAGACCGAGGGGGGCGGACGATGAGGATGGTTAGCCTGCCCGGTGGCGAGAGCGTGCCGGCACTCGGTCTCGGTACCTGGCACATGGGCGAGCGCGGCGCTGACCGCGTTGCCGAGGCGGATGCACTGCGGTGCGGAATCGATCTCGGCATGACGCTGATCGACACCGCCGAGATGTACGCGACGGGCGGCGCCGAGGAGGTCGTCGCTGAAGCCATTCGCGGCCGGCGAGACGACGTGTTCCTGGTCTCCAAGGTGTTGCCGTTCAACGCCGACCGCTACGGGACGATCGAGGCCTGCGAGGCCAGCCTGTCCCGGCTCGGGGTCGATACCATCGACCTGTACCTGCTGCATTGGCCCGGCTCCAGCCCGCTGCAGGAAACCGTGGCGGCGTTCGAGGACCTGCAGCGCGACGGCAAGATCCGCCACTGGGGCGTCAGCAACTTCGACAGCCTCGAAATGGAGGCGCTGTCCGCGATCCCGGGGGGGGCGGCCTGCGTCACCAACCAGGTTCTCTACAACCTCGCGCGCCGGGGCATCGAGTTTGACCTCCTGCCATGGTGCGCGGCTCGGTCGATGCCTGTCATGGCTTACTCACCGCTCGAACAGGGGCGCGTCAAGGGCCACCAGTCACTCGCCGAAATCGCCGATCGCCATGGCATCACCGTGTTGCAGGTGGCGTTGGCCTGGGTGCTCGACCGGGACGGCGTCATCGCGATCCCGAAGGCCTCCCACCTCGACCACGTGCGGCAGAACCGGGCCGCGCTGGACGTGCGCCTGCAGGCCGAGGACCGCGCCCTGCTCGACGCCGCGTTCCCGCCGCCCACGAAGAAGCGTCCTCTGGAAATCCTGTAGGCCATTGACCGCGCCGCCGACGGCGCCGAAAACGGTGCGGGAAGACAGGAGAAGATCATGCGACTGGATCGCCTGCTCGCCGCTACCATGGCCCCCGCTCTCGCCGTCAGCCTGCTGGCCGCGGCTTCCGAACCAGCCGCCGCCGAACTCAAGGGGCGACCAAGGCTGCTGTCGGGCGATACCTTGATGCCGGGCCGCGACACCGTGCGCCTGCACGGGATCGACGCGCCCGAGGATGGTCAGTACTGCGAGAACGAGTTCGGACGCCCCTTCCAGTGCGGGCTGCAGGCCCTCGACGCCCTTCAGGAGATGATCGGCACCAGCACGCTGACCTGCGTCGGCGACCGGCGCGACGAGGAGGGCCGCCTGCTGGCGGTGTGCTACGCCGGCGACACCAACCTCAACAGCCGCATGGTCCGCACGGGTTGGGCGGTCGCCCGCCCGCAAGAGCAGCCGGACTTCGCCAGCCTGGAGAACCTGGCGCGCGGCGAGCGCGCCGGCATCTGGTCGCTGAAATTCGTCGATCCCGCCGAATGGCGCCGCCAGAATCCATAGTCCCGCGGTCGCAATCTGGGCGCCCGATCGGCTGCCCGCTCAACTGCACTTGAACGGGAACCATTGCAGGGTGAAGGCGGCCGCGTCGCGCCGATCCTCGAACCAGAATACCGGGCTTGCGGTATCGGCGCGTTCGACGCGCCAGGCTCCGCGGCACTTGGTCTCGCACCAGTGGCGGCGGCTCCCGAGGGTGCGGTCGAACGAGGCGCGCTCGCTTGGAAAGCCGGCGCTTCGGGACTCCCAGCCTTCGGGAAACCGGACCGGGTGCCAGGATTCGGACACCATGGCCAAGTCGCCCGTGGCGTCGCGGACGGCACCGGTCGACGGGTCGACGGCGACCAGCTTGCGGCGCTCGGCCGACAGGGCGTCGGCCATATCCCCGAGGGCGATCTGCCGACGGGTGATGCGGACCGCCAGCCAGATCAGGCCGCCAAGCGCGGCGGAGACTAGGAGTATTCCCATGGCCGCGACGTTAGCGCCGGCCGAGCAGGACCACAACGGCCTGGAGGGAGCCCGCGCGGGGCCGATAGGCAGCAGATCAGGACTTTCTGTTCGATTCCCATTGCGGGTCCAGATCGTCGGAATCGGTCGGGAAACGCCGAATGAGGTTGAACGACTCGGACGAATCACCGATCTTGGTTAGAGATCGGGAGTGTTGTTGGGCGTGCATCAGCGTGCACTGTGGGGCTGGGTTGGACACAAAGCTCGAGAAAAAGGCTCTTGAGATCCTGGCCGACGCGGTGGACCGCACTGTCGGAACGGGGTTCGTGCACGCCGCCGTTTTGAAGGCGGCGCAAACGCTCGCGGCCCACGATTTCCGGCAGGCCGATAAGGCGTTCCGCATGCTGAATCCGCGCGAGACCTGGAAGGTCAAGTCGACGGCCATCGAGACCGCTGAGCTCTACCAGAAATTCGGGGAGTACGATGAGCCGGGTCTGGAGTTGAAACCTGACCCCCGCTTGCGGGACATTCGCAGCCGATCGTCAAAGCTGGGAGCCGTCTAGGGTTGGGGCCTGTGGGCGCCGTTGCCGGCGTCAGGGGCTCGCGACAGTGTGACCGGCCAAAGGCGGCGGTGACCGGATCGTGAATTCGTCAGCCGGTGCGGACGCCCCACTGTCTACCTCATGATCATGGTTAGACTGTCCGCGCTCGTCCTGCTTGTCGCCGCGTCAGCGTCCGCGTGGGCAGCGGCGGATCCGGTGCTCCGCTGGGCCGGCGCCTGGCCGAACACCGACTTCTCGCGGGCGTTGGTGCCGTTCGCCGAGATCCGCCCGGGCGGACCGGCGCGCGATGGCATCCCGTCGATCGATGCGCCACGGTTCGCGTCGATTGCCGAGGCGGCTATCCCGGGTGTAGAGCCGGTGGTCTCGGTCGCGCTCGGCGACGAGGCGCGCGCCTATCCCCTGCGAATCCTGATCTGGCACCAGATCGTCAACGACCGTATCGGCGGTGTGCCTGTCGCGGTCACGTACTGCCCGCTGTGCAACGCCGCCATCGTCTTCGAGCGTCAGGTGGACGATGAGATCCTGGAGTTCGGCACAACCGGCCTGCTGCGGCATTCCGACCTGGTGATGTACGACCGACGGACCGAGAGCTGGTGGCAGCAGTATGAGGGCCGGGCCATCGTCGGGTCGCTGGCGGGTAGCCGCTTGATCCCGGTACCCGCGCGGCTTGAGTCGATGGGGCGATTCGCCGAGCGGTTTCCGGCGGGGATGGTGCTGATGCCGCCCGACCACTCGCTGCGGCCTTACGGCCGCAACCCATATACCGGCTATGACGGGATGCCGTCGCCGCGGTTGTACGAGGGCCCGCTTCCGGATGGCATCGAGCCCCTGGCCAGGGTGGTCGCGGTCGGCGGGCGGGCCTGGAGTCTGGAACTTGTCCGCGAGGTCGGCACCATCGACACCGGGGAGCTGCTGATCGAGTGGACCCCTGGGCAAAGCTCGGCGCTGGACACCAAGCAGATCTCGGAAGGTCGCGACGTCGGAAACATCGTTGTCCGGACGCGTCGCGAGGGATCCCTGGTGGACGTCCTATACACGGTGGAGTTTGCGTTCGCGTTCAAGGCTTTCCACCCTGAAGCGACGATTGTCGTGGAGTGAGGCGACCCCCTGCAGTCGCCTCAGAAATCACACAAATTGTTCCTTGTCTCGCGCCGCCGGACGCCCCTACTGTCGGGGTCAGCGCGAAGGAAACAGGTCATGGTGACGGTACCCGAAGCCAACCGGCTCCTTTGGGAGGCTCTGGAAATAATCTACGCGGCTCAGCGCGAGGCTGCCGCGCGAAGCCGGAATGCCATCGCAAGCCTCGCCGAGGCGCACCCGGAGGTCGATCACGATTCCCTTGCACGCGACGCGCTTCAAGCCGCAGTCGCGCGTCAGGACGGCATGACCCGTTTCGCCGATAGCCAGGTGGCGCTTGCCGAAACCATGCGGACGTACTGGGAACAGCGTTCAGGCCCGATCTCCCGCAACGACGAGCCTGTTCCGCTGTTGCGGCGGTCCGCGCCGGCCACGCCATCTCCAAACTCGGCGACTCCCGGCCCTGTTCGAACCGTGAGCGCGGTCCCGACCCGCGATTAGCCGGCTTTGGGCTGTCGGAGCGCCTCTCGGCGCATTAAGCTCGGTGATCCGCAATTCATCCGAGCCTCTCCATGGTCCAGCCCGCGCACTCCGGCTATCGCCCGACACTGTGGGAGCGTCTTGCCGGCGCACCCCACCCATCGGTCAGCTTCCAGTCGTCATTCTGGCACGCTTCGGCGCCGCCAGGCCCGCCGAGTGAACGGCTTGAGGGCGAGGTCCGGACCGCGCTGGCGGTGGTGGGCGGCGGCTATCTGGGTTTCTCGACGGCGCTGCATCTGGCCGAGGCAGGGCACGAGGTGACGGTGCTCGAGGCCGACGAGGCGGGCTTCGGGGCGTCCGGCCGAAACACCGGGTTTGCGGTGCCGAACCTGATTACGGGCATCGACCCGCGCTCGGTGAAGGACGCCTTCGGGGAAGAGCGCGGCACGCTGCTGTGCCGCACCCTGGGCGAGGCGGCGGAGTTGGTGTTCGAGCTGATCCGGCGTCACCGCATCGAGTGCGAGGCCCGTCAAAACGGCTGGATGCAGCCGATCCACACGGCCAAGAAGGCGGCGTGGCTCGACGACCGGATCGAGCAGTGGAAGGCCCTAGGGCGCCCCGTGCAGCGCCTCAGCCGCGACGAGGCGGTCTATGAGACCGGGTCCGAGCAGTATCACGGGGCGTTCCTCGATCCGACCGGAGGCCACCTCAACCCGCTCGCCTACGTTCGCGGGCTGGCAGCGGCCGCGATCCGGCACGGCGCCCGGGTGTTCAGCGACAGCCGGGCCCGCCGGCTGGAAAGGGTCGGAGACGTCTGGCGGATCGAGACCGACCACGGCGTGTTGATCGCCGACCGGGTGCTCCTGACCACCAACGCCACCGGCGGCGGCCTGTCGCCGGCGGCGGAGGGAACCCAGTTTCCGATCACTCTGTTCCAGGTGGCGACGGAGCCACTCGATCCGGCCCTGCGCCAGTCGGTGCTGCCGAACGACCGCTGCTCGGCCGACACCCGCAAGGACCTGATCGCCTTCCGCTGGACGTGGGACAACCGGCTGGTGACCGGTGGGCTGCTGGCGAACCCGTTCGGTTCGGCCGCCCGCGGGCGGACCTATCACGTCTCCCGTCTCCAGAAGTTGCTTCCGCAATTGCCGCCGCTGCGGGTCGCTTACGCCTGGCAGGGCCGGCTGGCCGCGTCGCGGGATTACATGCCGCGGCTGATGGAACTCGGCCCCAACGCCTGGTCGGCAGTCGCCTGCAACGGCCGCGGCATGGCGATGACGACGGCGCTCGGCCGGTCGTTCGCGTACTGGCTCACCGGCGGCTCCAACGAGGGCCTGCCGGTGCCGGTGACCCGACCCGATCCGGTGCTGGTGCCGTCGCTGGCATCGCTGGCGTTCTCGCTCTGGCTGCCTCTCAACCGCTGGAAAGACGACCAGGACCTCAAGGGCTGAGGGGGCGCGGGGCCCGGGTCGCGGCGCCCAGCCCCGCTCAAATCGGAAGAGACCCATGCGCGAGCGCGTCTTGCAAAATCCGCCGAAGCGTTTATTGGATTCAAAAATGACATCGGGCCGGTCGATGACGAACCCCACTCGCGGGTTGGAGGAAGTGAAGGCGCTGCCGACTGGTGGCGCCCCGGCGTTTCCTGCTGGTATCGGGACGACACTTCACGCCGGAGGCCGGGCGACGGCCCAACCGGTACCAGTTCCTCATACAGATGGATGCAGATGAAGAACGCCTACAAAGACGACAGTTTCGGATCGAGGCTGGACAGCGCGGCGCGCGCGAAGCAGGCGGCTCTGGAGCGGGTTCGCGCAGTCGCGCGGCCGGGCGATCCCGAGTTCGAAGAGCGGCTTGCCGCCAGGCAGGCGGTGGTGGCCGCTCGCGAGGCGAGGCAGGCCGAGCGCAAGGCGGCCCGTGAGGCCGAGGCTCTGAAAAAGGCCGCCGAGCTTGAGGCCAAGAAGATCGAGGAGCAGGAGGCCCGAAAGGCCGACGCCGTGCGCCTCGAGGCCGAGGAACAGGCGAAGGTGCTGGCGGCCGAGGCCGAGAAGGCGCAGCGCAAGGCGATGCGCGACGCCAAGTACGCGGCGCGCAAGGCGCGCCAGCGCTAGATCGTTACGCCGACCCCATCCGCTAAGGCGGATGGGGTCGGCGTAACACGTCAGGGAAGCGTCGCCGCGGCCTCGCCGAGAAGCGCTGTCCGGAAACGCGTCTTGAGATAGCCGCCGTCTCGCGGCGGAACGGCCATTGGCAACGGCTCGTCGATGACCTTGGCGACCGCGAACACAGGTCCCGGCGTGCGCAGCAGCAGTTCGCCCAGCCTCGACGCTTCGGATTCGGTCCGAAGGGTTGCCGTTACGGGGAACCCGCAGGCCGCCGCGACCGCTGCCAGATCGGTGCCGAGTCCGGTAGCGGTTGGCTGGCGCCCGGTCTCCGTATAGCGCTCGTTGTCGAGCACGCAGATTGCGAGGTTGCCGGGGCGGCGGGCACCGATGGTGGTCAACGCCGTCAGGCCCATCAGCATCTCGCCGTCGCCGGTGATCACCACGACCCGTCGGTCCGGGCGGGAGGTGGCGATGCCGAGCCCGATCATCACCGAGTTGCCCATCGCACCCCAGAGGTAGAAGTTCTCCGGCCGGTCGCCGAGCGAGGCGAGGTCCCAGGTGGCCGAGCCGAGGCCGGTAACGAACAGGGTGTCGCCGCGGTCGGCCAGGGCAGCCTTCAGGATCTGGCGTCGGTGCAGCGCAAATCCAGTCATCGACCGCCCTCCTTTTCACCGACGACCCAGACCTTGGATCCGATCACACGTTGCGACACCAGCACGGCGATCGCCTGGTCGGTGCTGTAGGCCATTCGCAATCCCGCCTCGATCATGGCGCCGGCATCCTCGTTCGTCTGGGCCTCGAAGGTCTTCACCCCGACGGCCTGAAGGACCGACGCGACCGCCTGACCCATCGGCACCTGCCATGGATTGCCTTCGCCCCATTGGCCGCGCATAGTGACGATGGTGAACAGCGGGAAGTGCGCCGAGGTGATCAGCGAAGCGATGGCGTTTATCGTGTTGCCGACGCCGCTCGACTGCATCAGCATAGCCGATTTATGGCCGCCGAGCCATGCGCCGGCGGCGAGGCCGATGCCTTCCTCCTCGGTCGCGCACATCACCGTCTCGATGGCGTTGTCCTCACGGCAGCGCTCGATCAGCCGGGTCAGTCCAGCGTCGGGCACGTACGCCACCTGCCGGACACCTGCCGCCGTGAAGTGGCGATGCGCCGCGGAACTCCAATGATCATCCATTCAGAAAGGTCTCCACACCTCGAATTCAGGATGGAACGAAGCTAGGTTCCGCGGTAGCGGTTTGTAAAGGACGCTTTGCATACAATGTGACTAGTATCCCCGCCCTTCGCGCCACCAACCCCCGATTCCAGATGCTCGTTCCTCCGGCCGCCGACGCCGCCTATCTCGAAGACCTGTACGCCCGCTTCCTGCACGATCCGCTGTCCGTCGATCCGAGCCTGTGGCCGGTGTTCGCGGCCTGGCCGGACGCGCGGTCGACGGTGGCCAAAAGCCGTCGACCGAGAGCCGATCTCGGAGCGGTCGACGCCGATCTCGCCCGCCGGAGTGTGGCGACCGAGCGGCTGATCGCGGCGTGGCGGACCCACGGCCATCTGGCGGCGGCGCTCGATCCGCTCGGCCTGCGCGAACCGCCGGGTCATCCCGAACTCGACCCGGCGGCCCACGGCCTCACGCCAGGTGACTTGGCGGCTGCGGTCGCCGTCGCCGCACCGGCGGGGTCCGCCGAGGCGACGCCGGGCGCCATTCTGGAGCGGCTGCGCGCCGCCTGGGGCGGGGCGTTCACCGCCGAGGTTGCCCACCTCGACGACGTGGCGGCGCGCGACTGGCTGATCGCCGCCGTTGAAGGCGGGCTCTACGAGGAGCCGTCGCGCACGGAGACGCTCGGTCGGCTCGACGGGCTGCTGGCGGCGGAATCCGTCGAGCAGTTCATGAACAGGCGCTTCCCCACCAACAAGCGGTTCGGCCTGGAGGGTCTCGAGGCCGAGGTGCCGATGTGGGAGGCGATGCTTGCCGATGCCGCCGCCGGCGGGATCTCGGATGTGGTGTTGGCGCCGATGCACCGCGGGCGGCTGACCCTGATCACCCGGGTGGTCGGCAAGCGCTTCGACGCCGCGTTCTCGGAACTGCTCGGGACGCCGCAGTTACCGGCCGGGGTGCCGGCCTCTTCCGACGTTCCCTACCATCTCGGGATCTCGACCGATCGGGTGTTCGACGGCCGGTCTCTTCGGATCACCATGCCGTCCAACCCGAGCCACGTCGAACTGGTGGCGGCGGTCTCGCTTGGCAAGGCGCGAGCCAAGCAGGATCTGCTTAGGGCCGCCGGCGAGACCGACCCGGAGGGCCGGGTGCTGCCGCTGCTGCTGCACACTGACGGCGCGTTCTCCGGGCAGGGCGTGGTCGCCGAGATGCTGCAGCTGGCGACCCTGCCGGCCTACCAGGTCGGCGGCTCGGTCCATGTGATCGCCAACAACCAGCTCGCGTTCACCGTCAAGCCGGAGCATGGGCGGTCGTCGCGGCACCCGAGCGACGCCGCCAAGGCGATCGGCGCCCCGGTGTTGCACGTCCAGGCCGATGCGGTCGACCAGGTGGTGCGCGCCGGCCGGATCGCCATGGCGTTCCGCGCCAGGTTCCGGCGCGACATCGTGGTGGACGTCGTCGGCTACCGCCGGCGCGGGCACAACGAACTCGAGGAGCCGATGTTCACCGAGCCGGTGCGCTACGCGCGCATCGCCGAGCGTCCCTCGACGCCGATCGCCTACGCCGAGGCGTGCGTCGCCGCCGGGGTGCTCGACCGCGACACCGTGCAGGCGATCAACGATCGGCACTGGGAGGCGCTGGACCAGGCCTACGACGCCGCCAAGGGCTTCCGCCCAAACCAGGCCGACCGGCTCGGCCGTCGCTGGTCCGCGCTTCGGCCGCGCGGCGAGGGGGCGGCGGCCGCGACCGGCCTGCCGCTGGAGCAGTTGCGCGGCCTCGCCGCCGCCACGGTGCGGGTGCCCGACGGCTTCGGCCTGAACGCCAAGATCGCCCGGCAATGGGGCGAGCGGATCGACAGCGTCGAGCGCGGCGATGGGATCGGCTTCGCGACCGCCGAGGCGCTGGCCTTCGCCAGCCTCCTCGACGAGGGGTACGGGGTCCGCCTGACCGGCCAGGATAGTCGCCGCGGCACCTTCTCCCAGCGCCACGCCGTGGCGTTCGACCAGTCGACCGGCGTCGAGCACACGCCGCTGGTGGCGCTGGCGCGAGCGCCGGGGCGGCTCACCGTTGCCGACTCGCCGTTGACCGAGGAGGCCTGCCTGGCGTTCGAGTACGGCTTCAGCGTCACCGATCCGGACGCGCTGGTGGCGTGGGAGGCGCAGTTTGGCGACTTCGTCAACGGCGCCCAGGCGATCATCGACCAGTTCATCGTCGCCGGTGACGACAAGTGGCTGCGTCAGTCCGGGATCGTCCTGCTGCTGCCGCACGGGATGGAGGGCGGAGGCCCCGAGCACTCATCGGCCCGGCCGGAACGGTTTCTGCAGCTCGCCGCGCGGGACAACATCACCGTGTTGGCCTGCGGTTCGCCGGCCAACCTGTTCCACGCCCTGCGCCGCCAGATGCTGCGTCCCTACCGGTCTCCGCTGGTGGCGTTGACCCCGAAGTCCGGTTTGCGGCACGCCGAGGCGGTGTCGAGCTTGGCGGAGTTCGGACCCGGCACCGCGTTCCGACCGGTAATTGAGGATCCCGCCATGCCGAAGGGGGCCCGCCGCCTGGTGCTGACCGCGGGGCGACTGTACTTCGAACTGGCTGCCTCTCGGCGCGAGCGCGGGGTGGGCGACGTTGCGCTGGTGCGCGTCGAGGAGCTGTACCCGTTCCCGGAAGCCGAGCTGGCGGCAGTGCTGGTCCGCCACCCAGGTGCTGAACTGGTGTGGGCCCAGGAAGAGCCCGAAAACATGGGGGCGTGGCGGTATGTCGAGCCGTTGCTGGCTTCCTTGCGCGGTTCCGACGCCCGTGCCACCTATTGTGGGCGCCCTGCCGCGCCGTCGCCCGCGGTCGGCTGGGGCGCGTGGCACAAGGCCGAGCACGCCGCGATCCTGGATGCCGCCTTCAGTCAGGTCGTGGCCAGCCGCAGGAGAGCCTAATGAGCACCGCCGTCACGCGCCGCCTGGTACCGACCTCCACGCATTGGGGCACCTACTACGCCGAGGTCGAGGGCGACCGCCTGATTGCCGTGCACGACTATGCCAAGGATCCGGCGCCAGCAATCATCGGACCCGGGATCGTGGACGCGG
>CAYNFA010000062.1:0-11620 GCA_964396345.1 uncultured Thalassobaculum sp. | reverse complement strand
AATAACCCGGGCGTGGCCGGCGGGGAGGCACGCGATCCCGAGAAGCGCGATCCGGGGGATCGCGATCCCGGGCTCGTGTTTCGCGACGGGGTGCCGGCCTCGTCCCGGTTCGACGACGTCTACTTCTCGCGCGCCGGCGGCCTGGAGGAGGCGGCGCGCGTGTTCCTCGCCGGCGCCGGCCTGCCCGAGGCGTGGGCCGGCCGGCGCGCCTTCACGATCGCCGAGACCGGTTTCGGCACCGGGCTGAACTTCCTGGCGACCTGGGATCTCTGGCGCCGCCGGCGGCCGGCGGGCGGCATCCTGCACTACGTCTCGGTCGAGGGCTTTCCGATCCGGCGCGGCACGCTCGCCGGCGTGCTGGCGCCGTTCCGGGCGGTCGCCGGCCTCTCGGCGCGCCTGATCGAGCGCTACCCGCGGCCGGTCGAGGGGCTGCACCGGGTCTGGTTCGACGCCGACGGCGTCTGCCTGACCCTGGCGATCGGCGACGTGGCGGCGGTGCTGCCGGGGCTCGACGCCCGGGTCGACGCCTGGTTCCTGGACGGCTTCGCGCCTTCCCGCAACCCGGCGATGTGGGCGCCGGAGGTGCTGGACGAGGTCGCCCGGCTGGCCGCCCCCGGCTGCCGCCTTGCCACCTTCACCGCCGCCGGCGCGGTGCGCCGCGGGCTGCAGGAGCGCGGCTTCACGATGCGCCGGCGCCCGGGGCTGGGCGACAAATGGCAATCCCTGGCCGGCGAGTTTCACCCGGCGGAGGGTTCTGCGGCGGGAGGCGAAGCGGCGGGAGGCGAGACGGCGGGAGGCGAGACGGCGGGAGGCAGTGGGGGGCGGCCGACGCCGCGTGTGGCGGTGATCGGCGCCGGGGTCGCCGGTGCCGCGCTGGCCGGCGCGCTGAAGCGGCGCGGCATCGATCCGCTCTGGCTCGACCGCCGGCCGACCGTCGCCGCCGAGGCCAGCGGCAACCCGGTCGGCATCCTGATGCCGCGCCCGACCCTCGACGGCGGCCCGGCCGGCCGGCTGTCGGCCGCGGCGTTCCGACACGCGCTGGCGGCCTGCGCCGGGCTCGGGGTGCCGGTCGGCGGCAACGGCGTGCTCGAGCTGGCCGAGGACCCGGCGGTGCTGGCCCGCCACCGGCGCCTCGCCGAGAGCGGCCAGCTCGACGCCCTCGACGGCAGGCTGGTGGACGCCCAGGAGGCGAGCCGGATCGCCGGCGTCGCGCTCGACCGGCCGGCGATCTGGTACCCGCGCGCCGGCTGGGTGTCGCCGCCGGCCCTGGTGCGGGCGCTGGCCGGCGGCGCCGAGGCGACGCTCGGCCGGGCGGTGGCGCGGCTGGAGCGCGGCGACGGCGGCTGGCTTCTGGTGGATCCGGAGGGCCGGGCGATCGCCGAGGTCGACGCGGTGATCGTGGCGACCGGTGCGGCGCTGTGCACCCTGGCGCCGCTCGCCCACCTGCCGGTGCGGGCGGTGCGCGGCCAGGTGTCGGCGCTGCCGGCGACCGCCACCAGCCGGCGCCTCGGCGCGGTGCTGACCTTCGGCGGCTACCTGGCGCCGGCGGTCGACGGCCGGCACGCCGCCGGCGCCACCTACGACCGCGAGGGCTTCGATCCGGCCGACTGGCCGCTTCCGGTCACCGACGACGGCCACGCCCGGATCGTCGCCGCGCTGCCGGGGCTGATCGGCTCGTGGTTCGACGGGGTGACCGCGACCGGCGGCCGGGCGGCGCTGCGCGCGACCACCCCTGACCGGCTGCCGCTGGCCGGGCCGGTGGGCGTAAGCGTGGGCGTGGGCGTGGGCGGCGGCGACGGCGCCCCGGCGCCGCCCGGGCTCTGCGTGCTGGCCGGCCTCGGGTCGCGCGGCCTGCTGACCGCGCCGCTGTTGGCGGAGACCGTGGTGTCTGGGTTGCTGGCGGAGCCGAGCCCGATCGAGCGCGACCTGGCGGCCGCCGTCGATCCGGCGCGGTTCGCCGAACGCCTCAGGCGACGGCAGCCGTCTCGCGGCGGTCGTCGCCGGTGAAGTCGCGCATCTGGCGGCGGCGGTCGGGGCCGAAATATTCCTCGCCGACCTGCACGAACGGGCGCGGCCGCTCGATCAGCTGGACCAGGCGCTTGTAGATCGCCTCCGCCGACACCGGCTTGGCGAGGAACTCGGTGGCGCCGGCGTCGCGGGATTCCAGGATCCGCGGGATCCGCGTGTCGGCCGAGACCACCAGCAGCGGCAGCATCCGGATCCGCCGGTCGCGGTGGTTGCGGATCGCCTTGATCAGGTCGACGCCGTCCTGCTGCTCCAGGTCGAGCTCGGTCATGATCATGTCGATCCGCGAATCTTCCTGCAGCCGGTCGGCGGCGTGGTCCAGCGAGCGGGCGGTGATGATCCGGCCGACGCCCAGGCCGTCGAGCAGCTCGCGCAGGATCTCGCGCATGAACGCGTTGGGATCGACGGCGAGCACCGTCACCGCGGACATGTCATAGGATTTCATCGCGCCCTCCCCGAACCTCATTAGGGGCGAGTCTGCGCCGGCGCCGGTAAAGGAACGTTTAAGGCGCGCTCAGCCTTGGGACCGAGCCCCGAGGCGCCGGTTGCTCTCGTCGAACAGGCGGCGGATCTTGGCGACGTCGTAGGCCGCCTCCGTCGGCGGCTCGCCGTCCCATTCGCTGCGCGGCGTGCCGAAGAAGTCGCCGCCGTAGACGTGCAGCGCGCCGGTCAGCCGGCCGAGCGGGTTCGACACCGAATGGATGGCGCTGGCGCCGAGCCAGACCGCCTCGCGCTCGCCCAGGTCCTTGGCGCCGAGCCGCTGCAGCCCGGCGCCGTCGCGGCGCCAGAACACGTTGGTCTCGCGCCCGGTGTAGATGCCGATCGCCGCCCACATGCGGTGGTCGTGCGGCATCAGATCCATCTCCGGCCCCCACACCAGGTTCAGCACGGTCAGCCGGTCGCTGTGATGCAGCGTGTAGATGCCGCCGCGCTCGGGCTCGCCGATCGCGCGCATCACGGCGGCCGGATCGGTCACCGCCGCGGCGACGAGCTCACGCACCGCCATCTCCGGGGCGGTCTCGTCGAGGGCCACCGTGCAGTCCTGGACGAAGCGATCGAGATCGAACATGGCGTCCTCCCGGTGGTCTCCGGCTTTGCGCCGGTTCTTCGGCTTGTCGCCAGTATCGCACCGGCGGCCGGTGACCTCCACGAAGACAATGTTTCAGCCGGGTAACAGTTCCGGCGGTTTCAGCCGGTTAACAGCGTCGGCCGCCTCACGGCCCGACCCGCCAGCGCTCCAGCACGTCGCGGCGGATCTCGATCCCGAGGCCGGGCCCGTCCGGCACGTGGCCGACGCCGCGCTCGACCCGGATCGGCTCGACCAGCAGGCCCTGGCGGAACGGGTGCGGGGTGCTGTCGTATTCCAGCATCGGCTGATGGGCGCCGACGGACGGCACGTTGGTCGGCAGCACCGCCAGCAGCTGCATCGCCGCCGCCAGCCCGATGCCGGTGCCCCAGACGTGCGGATTGTAGCGCACGCCGTGGGTCCAGGCCATGTCGGCGATCCGCTTGGCCTCGGTCAGGCCGCCGCAGGAGGCGGTGTCGGGCTGGATGACGTCGACCGCGCGGGCCTCCAGGATCCGCCGGAAATCGTGGCGGGTGAACGAGCATTCGCCGCCGGCGATCGGGATGGTGGTGGCGGCCCGCACCTCGCGGTAACCCTCCAGGTCCTCGGGCTCGACCGGCTCCTCGAACCAGCCAATGCCGTAGGGCTCGATGGCGCGCGCCAGACGCTTGGCCTGGACCGTGTCGCAGCCGTGGTTGGCGTCGACCAGCAGCCCGACGTCCGGGCCGATGGTCTCGCGCAGCATCGCCACCAGCGCCACATCGTCGTCGAAGCCGAAGCCGACCTTGGTCTTCATCGTCCGGAAGCCGGCGGCGAGGTAGCCCTCGGCCTCCTCGCGCAGCAGCCGGTGGTTCTCGGCCCGGTCGTCGGTGCGCCGGTACAGGCCGGTGGCGTAGGCCGGCACGGCGGTGCGGATCGGCCCGCCCATCAGGGCGTGGACCGGCGCGCCGTAATGCTTGCCGCGCAGATCCCAGAGCGCGATGTCGACCGCCGACAGCGCCTGCACGGCGATGCCGCGCTGGCCGTGGTCGCGCAGCGAATTGTAGAGCTCCTCCCAGATCGCGTCGCCGGCCAGCGGCGAGCGCCCGACCAGGCGCGGCGCGTAATAGCGCTCGATGACGGTGGCCAGCGCCCAGGGCGGCCCGTAGCCGTCGCCCCAGCCGACCAGGCCGCTGTCGGTCTCGATCTCGAGCACCAGCCCGACCCGCCGGTCGACCCAGGCCTGCGAGAACGCGAACCGCGCCTCGATCGGCGCCTCCAGGATGTGCGCGCGCACCGCCGTGATCTTCATCGCCGCCTCCTCGGTCTCCGTTCCCGCGACCATAGCAGGCCCGGATAGCGGGCCGGCAAGCGGCCGTTCAGCGGGGGCGGGCGGGACTCGGAACCGCCGCCGTGGACCGGCGTTCGAGACGGGGAGGGCGGACCCGGAGGTGTGCGATGACGTCGCGAGTCGTGGCCCTGATCGTGCTCGCCCTGGTGAGCGCCGGGTGCCAGTCGGCCCATGTGGCGCTGCCGGGCCCGGCGAAGAACACGGTGTCGCCGCCGCCGGCCCCGTTGATCAAGTCGTTCTGGATCTGAGGGGTGATCGGGAACGTGTAGTGTCCACCAGCCTCAATCGTGGCATTTTGGACACGTTTGACAACATGTCCGAGCCCATTTACCTGCTTCCCCGTGCTCTCGCTTGGTTGATATCAAAGTCCATTGCCAGGAAGACGATTTGCAGAGCCCCTAGCATGACGGCTGGGTGTGTGCTTGTAACGAGGTGTCGTCAATGGAAAGTGCTGGACGGACGTTCAACCGTGTTATGTTGAACTTTAGGGTCGTCTCGCTGGAGCGAGCAAGGGCTGACGAAGCTGGCGAGGTTTGCCAGCGGGCTCATCTCAAAGTTCAGATGGCTCTGACGACCACTTTTTACGCAATTCACCAGCCTCATTGGCGCTGAGTTGTTCCTCTTTCGCCGGGTAAATGACGACAGATTGAAACCGAGCGCGGTTATCATTCCGGATCATGCGTAAGAAAAAAATCTCAGTTTTATTACGCTGTCGAAACGGCATTTCTAGAGATGTGTTATCTGGAGAGCCATCAATCCAGGGTCGTCGATAACAACAATAGCGAGCAGTTTCGAGTTTTGCTAACGTATTTATAAACATATCGCGACTAACTGATACTCCATTATCAGCGGTTTTGGAGGCAAAAAGTCCTGAATTGTCGACCAAAATGATTGGATCGGACAAAACAGCCTCTATATCTGGCTTCCGTTGGTGGTCGTTGCTTGGATTTCTAGAGAAACTTCCAATAGCATCAAAAGCGGTAGTGACAGTGGACCAGCGAATCGGCTCTGGGCCCTGTTCCTGTGCCAAGGTAATCGGAATACCCATTCTTTCCATAAGTTCTTTATATTGTGGGGGTAGGCATGAGGATTCAAAAATGTTGCGACTGGTACTAAAATTTGAACTAAGAAGGATCCATCTCATTACATTAATCGTGTCGAAAATATTGAGGCCGATGTCTCTCTGAACTAGAGAAATTATTTCCTCGCAGGATTTGGTGAATGCCTCTGGATCCGTTGCGTCCAAGCGTGGTGCGCCCCGTCTTGTTAAGTGATCACTCAAGGTCGTTCTGCGCTCGCTGTCGATCCATATAGTTGTTCGGGGGTCGGTAAAAGGATCAACTTTCGGAACCGAATCATGAAAGGTTTGGCCTGGCTTAATAACTTGAGCTCCTTCAATCGTAGAAGTAAGAAGAGCCTGCATGGAAATCTCAGCAATCGCTAATCCATCATTCCCGATCAGTGCATAATTTTTCTCGCGTTCGCCGTTGGAGGCGGGCCGCAAGGCTCCTGTGACGGTCGACTGAACGGTCTGGCTCAACAACAAGGAGATGATGTCATCAGTTCGTTCAGTTGCCTTTTCAACGAGAGGTTTTGAAAGTGCTGAAAAAACCCAGTTGTTTCCAGCAAGCCCGGCGGCATGTTTTGTTAGTTCAGCAACTTTCTGCGCCAAGGGAACCGACTGGTCTCTTGCGGAAACAAAAGAGAACCGATACTCTAGCGTTGTATTTCCGGATAATCGGACGAGTGGTGAGTAGTACCGTTCAACAACGGTGCTTTCCCACGAGCTTGATTGAGAGTTATATTTGTAAGAGAACGGAACAATAACTGGCAGTTCGGTTCCGTTGATAATTGGAGTGACTGATACGCCAAATTCTCGAACTTCTTGACCAAATATTTGAAAAGCGTAGCTCAGAAGATTTCTCGCTGACGGACCCGTGAAAGAGCGACTGCTTAGTGTTGGCTCGACTATAAGTTGCCCGTAGTAGTGGTTAGGAATGGGCAATGGTGAAAACGGGTCTCCATCGTCGAGTCTTTTTATGTTCAGCCCGACTACATTGCCATTTAATGCAGAACTCATCGGAGGATTCTGCTCCCTAGTCGCCACGGGTTCGGGTCGGGATGGATCGCATCCTGCAACACAGACGCCCAATGCGGTCCCTAAAACGGCCTTCAACACGTTATACCACATCGTGCCTGCCCTCCCCGCCCCGCCTATGCATGTTTGCTGGAGCCTATGATAGGATGATCCAATCAGGAATATCAAGTCACGGTGGTGCCCACTGGCAATGTATCCGTGAAGAGCTTCTATTTTTTGACAACTGCGCTATAGGATGTGGCTGATCGATCTCGTCCGAGGACGACATCAGCGGACCACATCAACCCTCTGAAGGAAGGTCTGCAGCACCGACTGGCTTGGAGGCTGGGTAGGTGAAGGCATTGAGCGACTGGCACTGTGAGTCGCTCGATGGTCGGTCTGACTGCGAGCACCCGCAGCATGACGAGGGCCTACGGAATTTGCTACCTTCCTGCGAATTCGCCTAGAAGAAACACGATCCAATAATGCGGTCACTGCAGTAACTGCCATTAAGAGCTCGTAGGCACCTATTGGTCGCAGTCACGAGAGCGACATTTGCGATGTGTCGCCCTCTGCCTCTCCCTCACCCCCGGATCGCGTCCAGCGCCTTCCAGTCGAACGCCACGCCGTGCCCGGGCCGCTCCGGCGCCACGGCCTTGCCGTCGGCGTCGAGGGTCAGCGGGTTCTCGATGAAGCGGTCGAGCCCGAAGCCGTGGATCTCCAGGAACGAGTTGTTCGGGATCGCGGCGAGCAGGTGGACCTGCAGATCGTGCACCCCGTGGGTGGTGACCGGCAGGTTGTTGGCCTCGGCCAGGTGCGCGATTTTCAGCCAGGCGGTGACGCCGCCGCAGGTGGCGACGTCCGGCTCCGGGAAGTCGACGGCGCCGGCGTTGATGAAGTTGCGGAACTCGTAGACGGTGTGGAAATTCTCGCCGGTGGCGATCGGCGTCGCCCCCTCCCGGGCGATCCGCACGTGGCCGGCCAGATCGTCGGGGATGGTGGGCTCCTCCAGCCAGACCAGATCGTAGGCGGCCAGCTTGCGCGACGCGCGGATGGCGGTGTCGACCGGCCAGCGCATGTTGGCGTCGACCATCAGCGGGAAGTCGGGGCCGAGGAAGTCGCGCATCGCCGCCACCCGGGCGACGTCCTCCGACAGCCGGTCGCGGCCGACCTTCATCTTGATCGCCCTGAAGCCGCGATCGAGGTTGTCGCGGGTCTGCCGCAGCAGCTCGTCGACGGTGAACAGCAGGTCGATGCCGCCGGCGTAGGCCGGCACGCGCGGGTCATGGCCGCCGAGCAGGCGCCAGAGCGGCAGGCCGGCGCGCTTGGCCTTGAGGTCCCAGAGCGCGATGTCGACCGCGGCGATGGCGAACGCGGCCGGCCCGCCGCGGCCGATGAAATGCAGGCCCCACCACATCCGCTCCCACAGCTGCTCGACGCGGTCGGCCTCCTGTCCCGCCAGCAGCGGGGCGAGCTCGCGGGAGATCAGCGAGCGGATGGCGTCGCCGCCGTGGCCGACGGTGTAGGTGTAGCCGAGCCCCTCGGCCCCGTCGCTGTCCCGCACCCGGGCGGTGATGAGTTCGAAATGGGTGATCTCGCCGTGGGTCGAGTCGGACAGGACGACGGGGAGCGGGATCCGGAAGTGGTCCGCCTGGATCGCGGCGATCGGCATGCCCGGCTCCTGTGTCGAGGGTCGGCCGCCTCGGGTCGCGGGGCGGCGGATGGAGCGGGGAGTATGGCACCGGGGGTTGGAGGACAGCACTCACAAAAAGGCCGCCCGGGGCGGGGCGGCCGTTGGCGCTTCGGCAGAGCGATGGCGGTCTTCAGCTGGGCCGAAGCGCCATGTCCTCTCGGTCCTGGGCGTCCGCCGAGTCCCTCCGCCGACGGCGTTTGCCCCGTAAGCCATGTGCCGGGCTAGTCAGCAGTCCGTCAAGCAACGGACTGGACGCCTTGTAGAGGCTCCCGTGCCTGCTGGCCCAGGCGGGCCGGGTGTCGGAGTAGGCGGCCCGGGGGCCTTGTGGCTCACGAAACGCGATTCATGAGCCACAACCGAGTTTACCGTCATTCTGTGAGCCACAAGCGACCGACCCGGCAGCATCGCGCCGGTCGCGTCACACCCGCGCGTCGGCCCCTGGCTGCCCGGCCCCTGCCTGATCCGGGTAGCCGGCTTCCAGCTCGACCCGCGGCTCCGCCCGGCCGTCCCAGGTGAACCGCCATCGCGTATCCTTGCGCACGTTCCCGACCAGCGCCGGGCGGAAGCAGGCGAGGCAGGTGCCGCCGGGGTGGCGCACGCTCGGGTAGAGGATGCCGGCCGAGCCGGCGGCGAGCAGCCGCTCAGCCAGGCCCTGGGCCTCGACGTAGCTCGTCGGGCTCAGGCACGCCTCGAAGCCGGGGGCGTCGCGGATGTCGTGGAACTCGCCGCCGAAATCGGCGCGGTAGTCGTCGTAGGTGACGCTCTCGTGGAACCAGCCGATCTCGGCCAACTCGACCGATTTGTGCCAGGCCACCTCGGCCCGCGAGGTCTCGAGCTCGAAGCCGGCGTACCACGCGCCGCGGTCGGGGCCGTTGAAGCGGCTGCCGAGCGGGCTGGCGTGGGTGAAGGCGGCGTTGATGATCCGGTAATGGGCGATCCCGAAGACCAGCTCGTCGACCCCGATGCCGGGCAGGAGGTCGTTCTCGGCCAGCAGCCGGTCGTTGGTGGCGTCGTCGAGGTCGAAGATGCCGCGCAAATGGTCATCGTCGTCGGCGATCCGCACCAGCACGCTGGCGCCGCCGTCGCTGTATCTGGAGGGGATCAGACGGTGGCTGTCGAGTTGGCGGATGCCGGACAGTCTCGGCCCCATCACTGGCAGCGTCGTCACTGGCTGCCCCTCATTGGCCGCCCCGGCGGGCGTCGAGCAGTCGGCGGACCGTGGCGAACGCCGGCAGGCCGCCGCTCTTGAGGTAGTCGATCGGGGCCTGGCCCCGGAAGATCCGGTTGCTGTTCGCCAGGCTCATCCAGCGGTCGGCCAGTTCCTCGCCGTAGAGGATGTTCAGGGCCTTGAAGATGCCGACCAGGTAGGAGATGCGCCGCAGGCGGTCCTCGTCGAGCACCCGGTCGGCCTGCTTCTTGAGGCCGTAGAACGCGCCGTTCGAAATGCCGCCGAGCAGCAGGCGGGCCTCCTCGTCGCGGATTTTCCAGCGCGCCATGATGTTGAAGAACGCCCGGATCGCGTCGGCGCTGAGGCGCGCGCGCTCGGAACGGTCGGACAGGTCGATCGGCGGCGCCACCGCGTAGCGGGTGGCCGGGTAGGCGAGTGGGGCGGCCATGGTTTCTCCGTTCATGGAGAAAGGTTGGTCCGAATTCGGAGAACGTCAAGAGGCTGCGGCCGGCCGCGGAACCCTCGGCGGTCGCCGCGGCTTTCAGCGGGGTGGGCAACAGGCGACCGACGGTCAGCGGGAAAGGCGAGCAGCGATGAACCGCAACGACGAGGGCATCAAGCCCGGCCCCCGCAACGATAGTCCCCAAAAGCCCGCGGGGCCGGCGCCCAAGGACGAACGGCGCGAGACCCAGGAGCGGCTGGCCGAGGCGATGGGCGGGGCGGGGCGGGGCAACGCGAAGGATGCCCTGAAGGACGATCCGGGCCTGTCGGATACGGACGGGAAGCGCGCCGAGACCGGGACGGCAAAGCCCGGAAGCAAGGAGGGCGGGGGCCGGGGCTGAGGCCGGCGCCGCCGACGGCTACGTCCCGGAGTTCCCCCGGCCGCCGTAATGCCGCGCCACGAACGGCGGGGTGAATTTCCCGGACTCCAAATCCTCGCGGATCGCCTCGTCGCTCCGCTCCGCCGGCGGGCCGTAGCCGCCGGCGCCGGGGGTGTCGAGCACGACGCGCTCGCTCGGCTTCAGCCGCACGTTCGACGCCTTGGAGGCGAGGCTCCGCACCGCGCCGCCGTCGGTCTCGATGCGGAAGGCGCCGACCGCGCCGGCCTCGCCGCCGAAGATGCCCCAGGGCTGGTGGCGGAAGCGTTCGCCGACGCCGTTGAACTCGCAGACATGGCCGACCGGCCGGAGGATCCGGCGGATCCCCATGCCGCCGCGGTGGCGGCCGGCGCCGCCGCTGTCCTCGATCAGCTCGTAGCCCTCGACCCGCAGCGGGTACTCCTGCTCGATCGCCTCGACCGGCAGGTTCGAGGTGTTGGTGATGTGCACCTGCACGCCGTCCTTGCCGTCCTTGGCGACGCGCCCGCC
This sequence comes from uncultured Thalassobaculum sp., assembly GCA_964396345.1. GTDB lineage: Bacteria > Pseudomonadota > Alphaproteobacteria > Thalassobaculales > Thalassobaculaceae > Thalassobaculum_A. Next base: position 894 of record CAYNFA010000062.1, on the reverse strand, counting down.
CATGCCGCCGCCGAGGGTCTCCAGGTAGACGTATTGCCGCCCGGTGCGCGGATCGGTGCCGGCGAACACCGCGCTGGTGTTGGCGCCGTTGGCGGCGCCGATGACCCGGTCGGGCAGGGCCTCGGCGAGCGCGCCGATGACCACGTCGACGACGCGCTGGCAGGTGTTGGCGCGCATCGCCACCGCCGCCGGGGCGACGCAGTTGACCACCGAGCCCTCCGGCGCCGAAATGTCGATCGCCTCGAAGATCCCGTGGTTGTTCGGCACGTCCGGATCCAGCAGCGCCTTCACGGCGTAGCAGACCGCCGACTGGGTGGCGTTGTAGGTCAGGTTGAAGTTGCCCGGCATCTGCGGGTCGGAGCCGGCGAAGTCGAAGGCGATGCGGTCGCCTTCCTTGCGGATCGTCACCGCGATCCGGATGTCCTCGGTGCCGGTGCCGTCGTCGTCCATCACGTCGGCGAAGGCGTACTCGCCGTCCGGCACCGTCGCGATCGCCGCCTGCATCCGCCGGCGGGTGCGGGTGACGATCTCGTCGAAGGTGCGCAGCAGCCGGTCGGTGCCGATGCGGGCGATCACCTCCTCCAGCCGCCGCCGGCCGAGCCTGGCGGCGGCGATCTGGGCGTTCAGGTCGCCCTGGCGTTCCTCGGGCAGGCGCATGTTGAGCATCAGCAGCCGCTGGATGTCGGTGACCAGCTCGCCCTGGCTGTACAGCCGGACCAGCGGGATCCGCAGCCCCTCCTTGTAGATCTCGTCGAGCCCGCCCGACATCGAGCCGACCGCCGCCCCGCCGACGTCGGCGTGGTGGATGATGTTGGCGACGAAGCCGACCAGGCGGTCGCCGTCGAACACCGGGGTGGCGAGGTTGATGTCCGGCAGGTGGGTGCCGCCGGCGAC
>CAYNFA010000061.1:0-11632 GCA_964396345.1 uncultured Thalassobaculum sp. | reverse complement strand
CCACGCCCGAGATCAGCAGGGTGAGGCCGATGCCGATGACCGTGACGATCGGGACCGCGGCGTTCTTCAGCGCGTGCCGCAGGAGCACGCTGCCGGTCGCGACACCCTTGGCGCGGGCGGTGCGGATGTAGTCCTCCGACAGCACCTCCAGCATGCTGGCCCGGGTGATGCGGGCGATCAGCGCCATGTAGACCATGCCGAGCGCCAGCGACGGCAGGGCGATCGAGCGGGCGGTGCCGCCGAGCCCCTGGGACAGCGGGCGATAGCCCTGGACCGGCAGCCAGCGCAGTTCGATGGCGAACACGTAGATCAGCAGGTAGCCGATCAGAAAGACCGGCAGCGCGAAGCCGAGGACGGAGAAACCCATCACCACCCGGTCGATCAGCGACCGCGCCTTCCAGGCCGCCAGCACCCCCATCGGCACGGCGAAGGCGACCGCGACCACCAGGGTCGAGACGGCGAGCACCAGGGTCGGCTCCAGACGCTGCTTTACCAGCGTCAGAACCGGAAGGTTCGAGAAGATCGAGGTCCCGAGATCGCCGCGCAGAAGGTTGCCGACATAGATGCCGAACTGCTCCCAGATCGGCCGGTCGAGCCCGAGCTTGCGGCGGATGCCGTCGATCTCGGCCGGCGAGGCGTCGTCGCCGGCGATCACCGCCGCCGGATCGCCGGGGGTGAGGTGGAGCAGCAGGAAGACGAACAGCGCCACGACGACCATGACTGGAATCGTCGCGAGCAGCCGGCGAATGATGTAGGCCGTCATTGCCCGATCTCCAGGCCGATCAAGCGCGCCAGAGGCGCCGGCCTTGTTCAGAATGCGCTCGGAAGATAAGCCGGCTGGAACCGCGTTGAGGCGACCCCGTGGCCGTGTCGCGATCCGTCCCGGGCCGGCCCCGGAGGGCCGGCCCGGTCCGACGGGATCACTTCTTTTCGATGTTCCACATCGGCGGCACCGACGGCACCGACAGCACGCCCGAGATCACGTCGCTGCGGTAGGCCACCGGGTTCCGCCACTGGGCGAACGAGATGTACGGCACCTGGTCGTAGGCACGCTTCGACAGCTCGACCGCTAGCCGCTTGCGGGTCTCGATGTCGGGGGCGAACGCCCACTCCTTGCGCAGATCCTCGAAGGTCGCGTCGCACGGCCAGCCGAACCACGCCTTCTCGCAGCCCATGCCGACCGACACGTGGGTGATCGGCGTGGACGAGCTCAGCACCGTGGTGCCGGTGATGAAGATGTTCCAGCCGCCTTCCGCCGGGGCTTCCTTCTTGGCGCGGCGGGAAACCACCGAGCCCCAGTCCATCGCCTGGACGTCAAGGTTGAGGAAGCCCGCTTTCCGGAGCTGCTGGATCATCACCAGGTTGGCCGGGTTGATGTAGGCGTGGTCGGTGGCGTGCAGGATGGTGATCGGCTCACCCTTGTAGCCCGCCTCCTTGAACAGCTGCTCGGCCTTGGCGACGTCCTTGTCGCCCTTGTAGGGCTCGCTACCGGCGTCGGTCTCCATCGCCACGCCGCAGCCGAAATACGAGTAGCAGAGCGTCTGCAGATTCGGGTCGGCGGCGATGGTATTCAGGTAATCGGCGTTGTTGATGATGTGGTACATCGCCTGCCGCGCCTTCACGTTGTTGAAGGGCGGGTGCAGGTGGTTGAGCTGGATGATGCCCATGGTGCCGGCGGCCGGATGCACCTCGAGCTTGATGTCGGGGTTGGCCTCCAGGATCGGCAGGAAGTCGGGGGCCGGGTTCTCCAGGTAGTCGATTTCGCCGGCGACCAGCGCCGACTGTGCGGTCTGCGGGTCGGACAGCCAGATGAACTCGACCCGGTCGACCTTCACGGTCTTGCCGCCGGCGTGACCCGAAGCGGGCTCCTTGCGCGGCACGTAGTCCGTGAACTTGGCGTAGACCGTCTTGCTGCCCGGCACCCACTCGTCACGCTTGAACATGAAGGGACCGGAGCCGATCACCTCCTCGATCTGCTGGAACGGATCGACCATCGCCTCCTTCTCCCGCATGACGAACGGGATGCTGGTGCCGGACTTGGCGAGAATGTCGATCAGCAGGCCGTAGGGGGCGTTCAGCACCCACACGAAGGTCTTGTCGTCCTTCGCGGTGATCGAGGTGGTGTAGCCCATCAGCTGCTTGCCGGCGCCGTCGCGCTTGCCCCAGCGGTTCATCGAGGCGACCACGTCCTTGGAGGTCACCGGCGAGCCGTCGTGGAACTTGAGGCCGTCGCGCAGCTTGAAGGTGTAGGTCAGGCGGTCGTCGCTGACCTCCCAGGTGTCGACCATCTGCGGCTGCGGGTTCAGGTCACCGTCGCTGGAGAACAGCGTGTCGTAGACCATGAGGCCGTGGATGCCGGCGATCGTCTGGGTGGTCCAGAACGGGTCGAGCGTACGCACGTCCGCGTGCATGGCCACGCGGAGAACCTTCTCGTCCTGGGCCTGCGCGTGCTGAGGCCCGAGGATGGTGGTCGAAAGCAACAGCGCAACAGCCAGCGCCAGTCCCGACCGCTTAATGCCAGTGAGCATGCTCGTCTCCCATTGCTGCAGTAACGGCGGCCGGGGTCATCATCGAGGCCCGGGTTAAACGTCCCGGTCTAACCCCCTCCCCAGGGGCCCCCGATGTCCAGATGTTCTGGCGACCCTCTTCGCCAAATTTGACGCCGCCCAGTATTCTCAGATTGGGCACCGCAGGTGAGTCAACGGTTTTCTTCGCTTTCCACGGACGGCAGGCGCCAGGACGGACAGCGAAGGGCCCATCGGCTACGGGCGCGAGCCGTCCGTCGCATCGCCGTCCCGCCGTGGGCGTCTCGGAACTAACCCCGGGTCAGTGGGTTGTGTTTTGGACCGGCTCGACGTGTCGGGCCACGCAAGGAGAAAGTCTATGGCGGACGACTGGAAAACCCTGGACGCGTTGCAGCGTGACCTTGCCGAGTTGAAGCGGCAAGTGTCGGGGCTGACGAGCACCCTGACGCAGTACGGCGGCAACGTGTCGGGCAGCGAGGCGTTGCGGGCGGCAGGTCGTCACGCGGCCTACTACGGCGAGGAGGCCCAGCGTGCCGCCCGTCGTCATCCCGTCGCGACGAGCGTCGTGGCCTTTGCGGCCCTCGGGGCGGTGGTGTTCCTGACGATGTACGGCAATCGCGATCGTCACAGCAACTGGTGGCATTGAGCTGCCAAACGAACCCGTCTCCGGGCGGCCGTTCGACGCCCAGGCCGCCTCCGTCGGCAACCGTGTCGTCCCGACCGACGTTGTCGAGGCGAAACAGGCTGAACGCAGGAGCTGGACGATGCTCAGGATTCTCACCGCCGTGGCCGGTATGGCGATGGTCGCGGCCGCGACCATCGCCCCCGCATCCGCCCAGCAGGCCGACGCCGCACAGGTGCTGGTCGACGAGGCGGTTGCAACGGTGTCCGAGTTTGCGGCCGACGAGCACTACGATACCGTCGCGGATTACGTCGGCCGGGCGAAAGCGGTGATCGTCGTTCCCCGTCTGATCAAGGCGGGGTTCATCGTCGGCGGCGAGATGGGCGACGGGGTGGCAATGTCGCGCACCCCCGACGGCGGTTGGAGCGCCCCGGCGTTCTACACGATCGCGGGTGGCAGCATCGGCCTGCAGGCCGGGGCCGAATCCAAACAGATCATCATCGCCGTCATGACCGAGAAGGGTCTGAACGAGCTCCTCTCGAATCAGGTCGAGGTCGGCGCGAACGTCAGCATCGCCGTCGGTGAGGTCGGCGGCGGGGTCGGGGCCGGTTCGGTCGGATCCCTGGAGGCGGACATGGTCGCCTTCTCACGCTCCAAGGGCCTGTTCGGTGGCGGCTCCCTCGACGGGACCCTGATCCGGCCCGACATCGAGAAGAACACCGGCTACTACGGGGCCGGAACCGACGTGAAGGACATCCTGATCTCCCGGACGGCAACCAACGTGCGCGCCGGAGCCTTGCAATCGGCCCTTTTGGGTCGGTAGGCGAGGCTGCGTGACCGATCCCGTCGGTCCCGAGGGGAGGCCCGCATCGGCGCGCGCCGGTCAGAACCTGACGTGGTCCGCCGAGCTCATCGTTCATCCGGCCCGGTCGGATCCGACCACGCGTCGGCGGCGCGACGAGGCGACGAAGCCGAAGATTTGAGCGGCCTGACCCTGAAACCGTATCGGCAAGCGAGGCGACGATGAGCGCGAACCCGCAGCAACCGGAGCTGGAGATCGTCGGGGCCCTGCCGTCCGCCGAGGCGCTGGAGGGTGCAATCGGCGAACTCGCGAGCGCCGGCTGGGATCGTTCCGAGATGAGTCTGCTGGGCCGGGACTCGATGGTCGCCGGAGAACACCTTGAGGTCGACGTCCGCGAGAAGGCAGCCGATCCACGATCGGACCACGAGGCGGTGATCTCGGATTCCGATGTCCGCCAGGGCCGCACCCTCGCCACCGGCATGGCCGGCGTCGTCGCCGCCTTCGTGGCGTCGGGCGCCACCGTGCTCTCCGGTGGGACGGCGCTGGCCGCGGTGGTCGGGGCGGCGGTCGCGGGTGGCGGTGCCGCCGCGGTCGTCCAGGGGATCGCCAGCATCGCCGGCAAGGGGCGCGAGGATTTCCTGGACGATCAACTGGAGCAGGGCGGCATCCTGCTGTGGGCGAGGTTGCAGGCCCCCGAGGACGAGGGCAGGGCCCGTGAGATCCTCGCCCGCCACGGCGCCACCGACGTCCAGGTGCACGCCGTGGCGGGCTCGGTGCTCGACCGCCCGTCCGACGGCGATGGATCTCCTGCGGCTTGAGTTCCGACAGCGGCTGATCGGGAGCTCTTGAAGAAACCTTGGAACATCAGATGGCGCGCGAGGTTCGTAGGCGACCGGACCTCGGGCGGCTCGAGTGGCCTTGCCACCGTGATCCGACACGGGGACTGGCTGTCCTCAGGATCGGAGAGCCGCCATGGCAAAGAGACAACCAGTCGCGGATGCCCGCCCCACCGTGCGGGTGGGCGAGCAGAGCTTGGAGCGGGGCGCCGGCGGCGAGCTCCATCAGACGGCGGGCACCGACGCCCCGGCGCTGACCACCGCGCAGGGGATGCCGGTCGCCGACGACCAGAACACCCTGCGGATCGGCACGCGCGGCCCGGCTGCGCTCGAGGACTTCCATTTCCGCGAGAAGATCTTCCATTTCGACCATGAGCGCATCCCCGAGCGGGTGGTGCATGCCCGCGGGATGGGTGCCCATGGCTATTTCGAGGCGTACGAGACGCTTGCCGATATCACCCGCGCCGATCCTTTCCAGGAGAAGGGCAAGCGCACCGAGGTGTTTGTGCGGTTCTCCACCGTCGCCGGCAACAAGGGCTCGGTCGACTTGGCGCGGGACGTCCGCGGCTTCGCGGTCAAATTCTACACTGGCGAGGGCAACTGGGACCTGATCGGCAACAACATCCCGGTCTTCTTCATTCAGGACGCGATCAAGTTCCCGGACATCATCCACGCCGCCAAGCCGGCCCCCGATCGCGGTTTTCCGCAGGCTCAGACCGCGCACGACAATTTCTGGGATTTCATCTCGCTGACCCCGGAAAGCATGAACATGGTCATGTGGATCATGTCGGACCGCACGATCCCGCGCTCGTTCCGGTTCATGGAAGGCTTCGGCGTCCACACCTTCCGGCTCATCAACGCCGAGGGCAAGTCGACGTTCGTCAAATTCCACTGGAAGCCGAAGCTCGGCTTGCAGTCCGTGGTGTGGAACGAGGCGCTGAAGATCAACGGCGCCGACCCCGACTTCCATCGCCGCGACCTGTGGAACGCCATCCAGTCGGGCAATTTCCCCGAGTGGGAGCTCGGCCTGCAGCTGTTCGACGACGAGTTCGCCGAGCGCTTCGACTTCGACGTCCTCGATCCCACCAAGCTCATCCCCGAGGAGGAGGTTCCGGTGCGGCGGGTCGGCCGAATGGTGCTCGACCGGGTGGTCGACAATTTCTTCGCAGAGACCGAGCAGGTGGCGTTCTGCACCCAGAACATCGTCCCCGGGATCGACTTCTCCAACGACCCGCTGCTGCAGGGCCGAAATTTCTCCTACCTCGACACCCAGTTGAAGCGTCTGGGGGGACCGAACTTCACCGAGATCCCGGTCAACCGGCCGCGCTGTCCGATGCACAACTTCCAGAGGGACGGCCACATGAAGATGGACGTCCCGACGGGACGGGCCAACTACGAGCCGAACTCGTGGGGGCTCGGACCGCGGGAGGATCCGGTTCGCGGTTTCCGCAGCCATCCGACGCCGGAGCAGGGGGTCAAGGAGCGGGTCCGCTCGGAGACTTTCGCCGATCATTACAGCCAGGCGCGACAATTCTACCTGAGCCAGACCGGGACCGAGCGTTCGCACATCGCCGAGGCCCTGATCTTCGAGTTGAGCAAGGTGGAGACGCCGGCGATCCGTTCCCGGATGGTGGCGCACCTGTTGAACATCGATGACAGCCTGGCGCGCAACGTGGCGGACGGGTTGCGCCTGAAAGACATGCCGGCCGCGGCCGACGCCGCGCTTCCGACCCGGCAGGATCTGAAGGAGTCGCCGGCGCTCAGCATCATCCTGAACGGGCCGGGCTCGTTCGCCGGCCGCAAGGTCGGGGCGCTGGTTACCGACGGTGCCGACGCCGCGGTCCTGCAGGCGCTCAAGGCGGCCCTGGAGAGGCAAGGGGCGATGCTCGAGATCATTGCCCCCCGCATCGGTGGTGTGGAGGCCAGCGACGGAACCTGGATCGACGCCGATCATGAGATCGACGGCGGTCCCTCGGTGGTGTTCGACGCGGTGGCGCTGGTGGTCTCGGACCAGGGTGTCGCGCTGCTGGCGAACAAGCCGCCGGCCCGCGATTTCATCGCCGACGCCTTCGCGCACCTCAAGTTCGTCGGCTACGTGGAGGCGGCGAAGCCGTTGCTGCGGAAGGCCGGGGTGCTGGACAGCCTCGACGAGGGCTTCATCACGCTGTCCGGTCCGGCCGACGCGGCCGCGTTCGTCGCTGCCTGCGGGGCTCTGCGTCTGTGGGACCGGGAGCCGGGCATCACCCCGGTCTGACCACCGCGCCCGCCCGGTGCGGGCGGGACGGTCTCTGACGGTTTGTGAGGGAAGCGGGAAACGGATAGGGTTTCTGCGGTGCCGCAGGGGATGGCTGTCACTCGGACCCAGAAGGGAGTCCCGAGGCAATGGAAAAACGCGACGACCGCCGCTCGGCGCCCAGGAGGGGAGCGAGCGGCGCGACGATCGATCCCACCGCCGTGATGGACGATGCGGGGTGCACGCGGCTGGACCATGAGTTGCGCGATCTCTATCGGGAGTTCGGCGGTGACGGGGGCATTCCCGACCGCTTGCTGGATCTTGCCCGGAAGATCAGCGACGCCTACGAGGATGCCACCGGCATCCCCGCGTCCGACGCTCCCGGGAACCGGCGCGGAGACTCCTGACGGCGGCTCCGGCGGGCTTTCCCGCGCACCGGAGAGGACGCTTGGAATGCCGCCGTTTTCGATGGAACCGCAGGAACAATCCGCACCGCGCCGACTTGAATCGTCGCGGCCAGAGGGAAGCAGAGTTCCCTGCCGGCCGATACCATTCATAGGAGATTTCAAATGGCTGTGCAGACCATGAAGGACCTGTTCCTCCACGGTATTCAGGACGTCTACTACGCCGAAAAGCGGATCGTGGAGACGATGCCGAAGATCGCCAAGGCCGTGGACTCGAAGAAGCTCAGCGAGGCGCTCGAGCATCACCTTGAGGAGACCAAGGGCCAGATCAAGCGGCTCGAGAAGGTGTTCGAGAACTGCGGCGAGAAGGCCAAGGGGGTCGAGTGCCCGGCGATCGACGGGATCATCAAGGAATCCGACGAGATCATGAAGGAGACCAAGGACAAGCAGGTGCTGACCGCGGCGCTGCTGGCCGGGGCTCAGGCCGTCGAGCACTACGAGATCTCGCGCTACGGGACGCTGTGCGAGTGGGCCAGGCTGCTCGGCGACGAGGACAGCTACAAGCTCCTGAACGAGACGCTGGCGGAAGAGAAGGCGGCCGACAAGAAGTTGACCGACATCGCCCAGAAGGACGTGAACCGCAAGGCTGCTGCCTGACCCGGCGCGCGCCTGACTGAAGCCGACGGCCCGCCGCGGATAGCGGCGGGCCGATTGGCGTCCGGCGAGAGGTAGGTAGCGGCGGATCAGGGTAGCGGGCTGTTGCTCGAAGGCTGCGCGGTCCCGATGACGGCATCGTCCAGAAACTCGTGCTCGTCGTCGGAGTCGAGCAGTTTCAGAAGCGCGGTGCGCGCGCGGCTTACCCGGCTCTTGATGGTCCCGAGCGCGCAGTCACAGACGTCGGCGGCTTCCTCGTAGCTGAGGCCGGCACCACCGACCAGGATCACCGCTTCGCGCTGGTCGATCGGCAGCTTCAGCAAGGCTTCGTCAACCTCCCGGAGCTTGACGGACCATTCCTGCGAGGCTTTCGAGTAGACGCCAGGCAGTTCCTCGACCATCAACAGGGGTTCGCGGGCCCGCTTGTGATAGTTGGTGTAGAAGGTGTTGCGCTGGATGGTGCACAGCCAGGCGCGCATGTTGGTTCCGGGCGCGAACTGTCCGATGTTCGCAAGCGCCTTGGTCAGTGTCTCCTGCACGAGATCGTCGGCTTCGGTCTGATTGCGAGTCAGCGACCGCGCAAACGCACGCAGCGATGGGAGAAACGAGACCAACTCTCTGTGCAACGGTGACAGTCGTTCGGCCATGATGGGCAATCTCCTCGCCGGTTATCGGCCTGCGTCTTTGCGTGGCTTCAAGTCGAATGACCGACCCTGTCGTGATTTGTTCCCTCGCCCAGCAGAAAGAGTCCGGCGTCAAGCGCCCGGCTGGCGTGGTCGATCGCCAGGGAAGCCCCGCGCGTGGCGGGTGTCGCCGGGAACCAACGCGCTCCTCGTGGCTTGCGATGGCGGGACGGCTCCGTTGGTCGGTCCCGTTCCCGTTGGCCTTGAGGGAGAGACGTCGATGAAACCAATTCGTGCCGTGCTCGCCGCCGCTGCGCTGCTGGTCTGCGTCGCCGAAGTCGCAGTGGCCGAAACGTCCGCCACAGCGATGCTGCACGATGCCAAGGGGTCGGAGGTGGGGTCTGTCCAGCTGCGAGAGACCGCCTCGGGAACGGTGTGGCTGACCCTGACCGCGACTGGCCTGCCGGTCGGCACGCTTGGTTTCCACATCCACGAATCCGGCGCCTGCGAGGCGGCCGGGGGATTCAAATCGGCCGGTGGGCATCTGGCTGGGAGGCGCCAGCATGGCATCCTGAGCGAGGGTGGCCCGCATCCGGGAGACCTGCCCAACATCCATGTCCCCGAGGGCGGCAGTCTGGTCTACGAGACCTTCATCGCCCGGGTGTCACCGTCTGAACGGGGGTGGAGCGAAGAGGTCGGGCTGTTCGACGGAGACGGGTCGGCGGTCGTGATCCACGCCAGGCCCGACGACTACCGCAGCCCACCCGCCGGTGAGGCCGGCGACCGGATCGCCTGCGGCGTGCTGGAGAAGCGGTAGCCGGCGTCACGCCGCAGCGACGGCCGGCTTGCGCAGCAGCGCGACGTCCCGGGCCGGGATCTCGCACGTCCAGCCACGCCGATCCGCGATGTGCCGGAAGGTGGCGGCGCGGTAGAACACCACGTGGGTGGGATCGCGCCGGTAGTGCCAGCCGGCGAACCGGGCGTCGTCGTCCTGGAAGCTGGTCATGATCGCCAGATGCCCGCCCGGTCGCAGCAGGCTGTCGAGGCGGTCGAATTCCTCGGCGGGCCGGTGGAAATGCTCCACCGTCTCGCTGCAGGTCACGAAATCGTAGACGTCGGCGAGCGCCGCCGGGTCGTCGCGGAAGTACGGGTCGTACAGCGTCACCCGGTGTCCGGCCTCGCGCAGCACCGCCGCCAGCGCCGGCCCGGGGCCGCAACCGTAGTCGAGGCCATGGTTGCCCGGCTCCAGCCGCTCGAGCAGTGGGCCCGCGAGCCGCGACAGGAAGCGCCGGTAGCCCGGATCGTCGGGATCGTTGCGGTGGCTCAGGTAGTGCCTGCGCTCCTCCTCCGCCGTCGGAAATTGCCGTGGATCGAGGAAGGTCGCCTCGCAGGTCGCGCAGCGCCGGTAGTCCCGGCCCTGCACGCTGGCGAACCGGTCCGAGTATGGCGCCCGGCAGACCGGGCAGGCCGCCGGGTCCGGCGGCGGTGGGCTCATGGTGCTGCGGTACGCGCGAGGTAGACGGTCTGGGTGAAGTCGCGATCCTGAACCGGGTGGCGGAACGTCACCGGGGCTGCGCGAGCCGTCTCGAACGTCCCGGCCAGCCGGATGGTGAAGTCGGGGTCGGGAGGGTCGTTCGACCACAGCCCGAACACCCCGCCGGGGCGGAGATGGCAGGCCAGACGCCGCAGCCCCTCGGGCTGGTAGAAGCCGGCGTTCGCCGGATCGAGCAGGAAGTCCGGGGAGTGGTCGATGTCGACCAGGATAGCGTCGAAGCGTCGCTCCGGTCGGTCCGGGTCGAAGCCGCCGCTGCCGGCGGCCAGGGCGAAGAAGTCGCCGTGCACGAACCGGCAGCGGGGGTCGCCGGTCAATTCCGGCCCGAGCGGAAGCTGGCCGGTGCGATGCCAGTCGATCACCGCCTCCAGGGCGTCCACCACCAGCAGCGACGCGACGGAATCGTGCTCCAGGACCGCCTGCGCGGTGTAGCCGAGGCCGAGGCCGCCGACCACCACGTCAAGGCCGCCGGCCGTCAGTTCGGCAATCCCGAGCCGCGCCAGGGCGATCTCGGAGACGGTGAACAGGCTCGACATCAGGAACGCGTCGCCGAGCTTGATTTCAAACACGTCGACGCCGAGCGCGAGCTCGCGCCGTCGGCGCAGGCTGAGGGCGCCGATCGGCGTCGCTCTGTAGTCGAGTTCCTCGAAGTACAGGCTCATGGGGGGCCTCGTCGCAGACCATGTCGGGCGCCGCCCGGTTGATCGCTCTTAGCACGCCGGCGGCGATGCTGCGACCGGCCGGGACCCGATGGCCCCGCGGCCTCGCCGCGTCACTGGAAGTTCCGGCCCTTCGGCAGCACCCGCACGTCGCGGGGGTGCTGGCGGGGGTTGCGGGGATCCGAGCGGAAGCCCGGCGACCGGGGTCGTTCGGGTTCAGCGAGGGCGTCGAACAATTCGGCGCTGGCGTCCTCGAACCGTCGGGCGACGACGTGGATGACCTCCTGCTCCTTCTGCAAAATCCCATCGACCACCACCAGCCGGGCCGACAGCACGGCCCGCCGCCATTCCTCGAACACCCGCGGCCAGACGATGACGTTGGCGATGCCGGTCTCGTCCTCCAGGGTCATGAAGATCACCCCGCTGGCCGTGCCCGGCCGCTGGCGGACCAGCACCAGGCCGGCGACCCGCACCGGCCGACCCGCCGGACGTCCGGCGAGGGTGGCGGCCGCCACCACCCGCCGCGCCGCCAAGCGGTCGCGCAGGAACGACACCGGGTGGGCCTTCAGCGACAGGCGCAGGGTGCGGTAGTCCTCGACCACGTGTTCGCCCAGCGGCATCGCCGGCAGGGTGACCTCGGCCTCGTCCTGGAACGGCGCAAGCCCGGTGTCGCCGGTCGCGGTGTCGTCGACGGCGGAGAACAGCGGCAGGTCCTCGACCGC
>CAYNFA010000060.1:0-11731 GCA_964396345.1 uncultured Thalassobaculum sp. | reverse complement strand
GGTCAGCGGAGAATTGTGGGGCAACTTCCCGCAGACTTACTCGATGGTCGGGCTGATCAAGTGCGCCATGCGACTGTCGAAGTCCTGGGAGGATTTCATTTGAGCCGTCTGGTCGTCGTTTCCAACCGAGTCGCCCCGATTCAGGAGGGCAAGCAGTCGACCGGCGGCTTGGCGGTCGCGGTGCAGGACGCGCTGTCGGAGGTCGGCGGGGTATGGTTTGGGTGGTCCGGAGAGACCTTCACAAACGGCACCCCGACAGTGCATACCGAAACCAGGGGCAAGGTAACCTACGCAACCATGCCGCTGGCCCGGCGCGATTATGACGCGTTCTACAAGGGCTACGCCAACGCCACCCTCTGGCCGCTGTTCCACTACCGCATGGAGTTCGTCGAGTATCAGCGTGCCTACGTGGTCGGCTACCGCCGGGTGAACGAGCAGTTCGCCAGCCGGCTCGCCCCTATGCTGAAACCGGACGACCTGATCTGGGTGCATGACTATCACCTGATTCCGCTCGGGCGGGACCTGCGACTGAAGGGCCACCGCAACCGGATCGGATTCTTCCTGCACATCCCGTTCCCACCGCCGGACCTGCTCACCGCCTGCTCCGATCACGCTTTTCTGGTGCAGTCGCTGTGCGCCTACGACATCATCGGTTTCCAGACCGAGAACGATGTCGACAACTTCCTCTCCTACATCCGGACGGTTGCCGGTGGCACTGTCGGACGCCATGGCCGCTTCGAGGCCTATGGTGAGAAGTCGCGGGCTTGCGCGTTCCCGATTGGAATTTACCCTGACCAACTCTCGGCGCTGTCGGCGTCCACGGCGCGCGCGGGGCAGACCCGGCGGCTGGCCAAATCGCTGGCTGGCAAGGACCTGATCGTCGGGGTCGACCGGCTCGACTACTCCAAGGGTCTCGACCGGCGGTTCGATGCCTACGAGACCCTGCTGGAGACCGCGCCGGGCCTGCGCGGCCACGTCACCTACATGCAGATCGCGCCGCCGTCGCGCACCGATGTCCAGGGGTACCGGGAGATCCGTCAAATCCTGGAGCGCAAGGCCGGGCACATCAACGGCCGGTTCGCCGAGTTCGACTGGGTCCCGCTGCGCTACCTGAACAAGTCGTTTCAACGCGAGCAACTGACGGGGTTCTTCCGGATGTCGCGCGTCGGCTTCGTGACGCCCCTGCGCGACGGCATGAACCTCGTGGCCAAGGAATACGTCGCCTGCCAGGATCCCGAGGATCCGGGCGTGCTGGTCCTGTCGCAGTTTGCCGGCGCCGCGGCCGAGCTCGACGGGGCGGTCAAGGTGAATCCCTACGATACCGAGTATGTCGCCGAGGGATTGCAACGGGCCCTGGCGATGCCGGTGGAGGAACGCCGGGCCCGCTGGACGTCGATGATGTCGGTGCTGCGCGCCAACGATCTCGGGGCGTGGCAGCGCAATTTCATCCGGGCCTTGCGTGGACGGCAGGGATAGGGAGGGTCCGATGGTTAATCCGGCGCCCGCGCTGATCGCCGACATCGGCGGCACTCACACCCGGTTCGCGCTGTCGGACCGGGTGGGTGGTATCGACGATATCCAGATCGTCCACACCCGCGATTTCGATGGCGTCGAACAGGCGATCGCGGACTACCTCGCGGCGCTCGCTCCCGGCCGGCGGCCGGATCGGGCGGTCCTGGCGGTCGCTGGGCCGGTGGTCGCGAACCGGGTGCGCCTTACCAACGCCGACTGGGATATCGACGGGGCGGTCGTTGCCGCCGCCTTCGGTCTCGCGGGCGTATGGCTGGTCAACGACTTCGCGGCCGTCGCCCGGTCGCTGCCGTTGCTCGGCGTGGACGATCGGACCTCGATCGGCCAATGGGTGGACGAGCCGCGGGGCGCCAGGGTTGCCATGGGTCCGGGGACCGGTCTCGGTGTGGCGGGTTTGTTGCCGGTCGGCGCCGATGGCTGGCTGCCGATCGCGGGAGAGGGCGGTCACGTGACCCTTCCGGCGGTGACCGATGCCGAGGCCGCGGTTCTGGCGGTGCTGCGGCGACGGGTCGATCACGTCTCGGCCGAGCGAGTGCTGTCCGGGATCGGACTGCCAGCGCTGGATTCCGCGGTCGCGATGCTGGCGGGCGCCACGCCCGGCCCCGACCGCGAGCCGGAAGCGGTGGTCGCGGCGGCGCGGGCTGGAGAGGCCGGCGCGCGCCGGGCCGTCGGCATGTTCGTGGACCTGCTGGCGACCGTGGCGGGCGACCTCGCGCTGACTTTCGGTGCCACCGGCGGGGTCTACCTCGCCGGCGGGATGCCGCGCTATCTTGGCGAATTGTTCGACCACCAGCGCTTCCGCGCCCGGTTCGAAGCCAAAGGCCGCTCGAGCTCCTATCTGAGGCGGATTCCCACGGCGCTGGTCAACCATCAGCAGCCCGGCCTGCTGGGATTGAGCGCGCTCGCGGCCGAATAGAGCCGGGCCATCGTAGAAGGAGGTCTCCATGCCCATTCGGCGCACCGTCGAGTGGTTCGAGAACCTCGTCGATCCGCTGCGGCCGACTGCCGGGCCGCACCCGTTGGCGCCGCCGGGCCTCAGGTTCCTGTACCCGACGGCCACCGTGGCGCGGTTCCTCGGTGCGGCCAGATCCCGGGTCGACGAGACGCCGCGCGACGAGGTCGGCGCGCCCAGCACCGCGCCCGACGGGGCGGCAGCCGGTCCCTAGTCGACCAGCGCCTGGTAGACCAGGTTGCGCAGCTCGCGGCGGATCGGCCAGGACGAGGACGGCATCAGCTGGGTGATCAGGATCACCGACAGAGCCTCGGCGCGGTCGATCCAGAAGCCCGTGCTGGCGAGGCCGCCCCAGGCGAACTCGCCGGCGCTGCCGAGGATCTGGGCCCGCGCCGGGTCCAGAAGGATCGATCCACCGAGCCCGAAGCCCATCCCGACCATCGGCATCTCCGAGAACGTCGCCACCCCCATGGAGGCGATGTCGCCGGGCAGGTGGTTCGACATCATAAGGTCGACGGTCTTGCGCCCGAGGACGCGCACGCCGTCGAGCTCGCCGCCGCGGCGCAGCATCTCCATGAACCGCAGATAGTCGGGGACCGTCGACACCAGGCCGCCGCCACCGGAATGCATGACCGGGGCACCGGAAAACCGGGAATCGCCGCCGCCGTCGCTGCGCTTCATCCGCCCCGACGCGGTCTTCTCGTAGCAGGCGACCATGCGGTCGGCCTTGTCAGCCGGCACGCCGAAGGCGGTGTCGACCATGCCGAGCGGCTCGAGGATACGCTCGCGGAACACTTGGTCGAGCGGCTTGCCGGCGATCACCTCGACCACCCGTCCGAGGACGTCGGTGGCGACCGAGTAGGTCCACTTGGTTCCAGGCTGGAAGCACAGCGGCGCCGACGCGGCCTTGCGCGCCATGCCGGCCAGGGAAGCGGTGGAGTCGCCGAAATTCACTTGCGTCTTGCGATATGCCTCGCCGACCGGGCCGGGATCGAACAGGCCGTAGGTCAGGCCGGCGGTGTGCGTCATCAGGTGGCGAACCGTCATCGGGGTCGCCTGCGGCTCGGTGGTCATGTCGGCGTTGGGGCCGGAGACGTAGACCCGGGTCTCCGCGAACTCCGGGATGAACTTCGCGACTCGATCGTCGAGTTGGAGCAGGCCCTCCTCCAGCAACGTCATGGCGGCGACCGTCGTCACCGGCTTGGTCATCGAGTAGTAGCGGGCGATGTGGTCGACCGGCGGGGTCGGCGTCCCGTTGACCGGGTCGCCGCTGCCGCAGGCATCAAGGAACGCGATGCCGCCACGCCGCGCGATCCCGGCCATCAGGTACGGCACCTTGCCGTCGTCGACGTAGCGCCGCATCCAGGTCGAGATCCGCGCCAGCCGCTCTGGCGCGAAGCCCAGGGTGTCCGGCTTGCTGGTGTGGTCGGCGAACGGGGCGAGCGAGGGGTGGGCGGCGAGCGAGGGCATGACGGCATCCGGTGGCGGCGGGCGGGACACCGAACCTAGCGCGGCCGTGCGCGGCGGTTAAGGCAATCTTCATGGGTCCGGGCCGAGGGTGCGGTGGAACGTCTGACAACCAACCTATCAGAACAGGAACGCAATATGACGCCGGCAAGGATGACAGTGATCGCGTTGGGCATGGCCTTGTCGATGGCCATGGCGGTGCCGGCGGAGGCGGTCGTCTACTGCACCCATGTCGGCGTTCCGAAGGGCTGCACCGTGCGTCATGGTGTCGTGCTGGCGCCCGCGCCGCACGTCGTGGCGCCGGCGGTTGTGGCAGCACCAGGTGTCGGCGCGCCAGGCATCGGGGTGGCCCCGGGGGTCGGGGCCCCCGGGGTCGGGGTCGCACCGGGTGTCGGCGGGCCCGCCAACGCCGGCGGCCCGGTCAACCGGGTCGGGCGTCGCTGACGGTCAGCGCACCAGGACGTTGCGGAACTGCCAGGGGTCGGAGGCGTCCAAATCCTCCGGGAACAGCCCGGGGCGATCGGTCAGCGGCGTCCAGTCGGTGTAGTAGCCTTTCACCGGGCCGAGGTACGGCCGCTGGATCTCGAGGCAGCGCGCGTAGTCCATATCGTCGGCCTCGACGATTCCCGCCTCCGCATTCTCGAGCGCCCACACCATGCCGGCCAGCACCGCCGAGGTGACCTGCAGGCCGGTGGCGTTCTGGTCGGGGGCGAGGTCGCGGGTCTCGTCGATCGACAGCTGCGAGCCGTACCAGTAGGCGTTCCTGGCGTGCCCGTAGACCAGCACCCCGAGTTCGTCGATGCCGTCGATGATCTCGTCCTCGCC
This sequence comes from uncultured Thalassobaculum sp., assembly GCA_964396345.1. Taxonomy (GTDB): domain Bacteria; phylum Pseudomonadota; class Alphaproteobacteria; order Thalassobaculales; family Thalassobaculaceae; genus Thalassobaculum_A. The sequence goes on along the minus strand of CAYNFA010000060.1, from coordinate 6,957 downwards.
CAGGACGTGCAATTCCGGCTGGTGCCTGCCGGCGCGGCCGAACAACTCGTGCAGCGACAGCACGGCGTCGTTGCACGGGTGGTAGGCGTAGTGGCAGGTCGGCCGGAACTCCGGGGCCTCCGGGGCGCCGACGGTGAAGTAATCGGCGATCGAGATCGATTCGTTGTGGGTCACCAGGAACCCGTATTGCGGGCCCGGCGTCGGGCACCAGGTTCGCACGCGGGTGTTGGCGCCCGGCTGCAAAAGATAGATTGCCGACTGGCAGCCGGTCTGGTGGCGCCGCGCGTTCTCGGGCATCCAGCGCTCATGGGTGCCAAAGCCCAGTTCGGACGGCTGGAAACCCTCCGACAGGAAGCCCTCGACGGACCAGGTGTTCCAGAACACGTCCATCGGCTTCGGGCGCTTCGCGCGCTGGGTGTCGCGCTCGGCGATGTGGATGCCCTTGACGCCCAGCGACTGCATCAGCCGGCCCCAGCCCTCGCGGGTGGTCGGCGCCGCAGCCGGGGCGCCGGTGTCGCGGGCGATGTCCAGCAGCGCCTGCTTGACCAGCCACGACACCATTCCCGGATTGGCGCCGCAGCACGACACCGCCGTGGTGCCGCCCGGCGCGCGCGCCTTTTCCTGGCGCACGGTCTCCCGCAGCGCGTAGTTCGAGCGCGCCTCCGGCCCGGCGCTGGTGTCGAAGTAGAAGCCGAGCCACGGCTCGACCACGGTGTCGATGTAGAGAACGCCAAGTTCCCGGCAGAGCCGCATCAGGTCGAGCGAGGAGGTGTCGACCGACAGGTTGACGCAGAAGCCGCGGCCCTCTCCGGCGGTCAGCAACGGCTCCAGCAGCGCGCGGTAGTTGTCGCGGGTGACGGCCTCATGGACGAAGCGGATGCCGCGTTCGTCCAGGATGGCACGATCGGTGTCGACCGGATCGATCACCACCATCCGGCTGCGATCGAAGCGGAAATGGCGCTCGATCAGCGGCAACGTGCCCTTGCCGATCGAGCCGAAGCCGATCATCACGATCGGGCCGTCGATGGTGCCGTGGACGGGCCAGTCGGACATGGTGGTCTCCTCGGAAGGCCGCGCCGCGGCACCGGCGCCGTCGACCGCCCGTCACATATACGGGTGGTGCGGTAAATCAAGCCTGCCGCGGCAGCGGCTATGCCGCGATCAGTTCGAAGCGGTCGACGTCGACCAGCCCGCGGTCGGTGATCTTCAGGTGCGGGATCACCGGCAACGGCAGGAACGCCACCTGCAGGAACGGCTCGCCGAGGGTGCAGCCGAGCGATCTGGCTGCCTGGCGAAGCGGAATCAGCGCGGCCTTGACCTCCTCGTGGCGCAGCAGGCTCATCAGCCCGGCCACCGGCAACGCGATCTCGGCCAGCACGCGGCCGTTCGCCGCCACCACGAACCCGCCCTCGATCTCGCCGAGGCGGTTGACGGCGATCGCCATGTCGCCGTCGTTGGCCCCCACCACGCAGATGTTGTGGCTGTCGTGCCCGACGGTCGAGGCGATGGCGCCCTGCTTCAGCCCGAAGCCGTGGACGAAGCCGACGCCGATGTTGCCGTTGACGCCGTGGCGCTCGACCACCGCCACCTTGACCGCATCCTGGTCGGTATCGATCCGACGCTCGCCATCGGCGAATGGCAGGTCGAAGGTCAGGTGGTCGGTGATGATGCGGCCGGGCACCACACCGATCACCGGCGTCGACGGCCCCGCGCCGCGAGCCCTGAAGTCGGACGCCTCGACCCGCCGCGCCTTGACGCTGGCGCGGCCGACCGGCTGGACCGCCCGGCGGGCGGCGAACAGCGCAGCGTCGACCGGTCGTCCGGCGGCGATCACGCCCGACACCCGACACTCCGCCAGATCGTCGAGGACCGCGAGATCGGCGCGCCAGCCAGGCGCCACCAGCCCGCGATCGGCGAGGCCGAACGCGCGCGCCGCCGAGACGCTGGCTGCCCGATAGACGGCGAGCGGCGGCGCGCCGCCGGCGATGGCGGTGCGGATCATGAAGTCGAGGTGGCCTTCCTCGGCGATGTCGAGCGGGTTGCGGTCGTCGGTGCACAACGCGATGAACGGCGAATTGCGCTCGGTGATGATCGGCAGCAGCGCATGCAGGTCCTTCGAGACCGAGCCCTCGCGGATCAGCACGTGCATGCCCTTGCGCAGCTTTTCGCGTGCCTCGTCGGCGGTGGTGATCTCGTGGTCGGTGCGGATGCCGGCGGCGAGATAGCCGTTGAGGTCGAGGCCTCGCAGCAGCGGTGCGTGGCCGTCGATGTGGCGTCCGGCGAAGGCGTCGAGCTTGGCCAGGCAGCCCGGGTCCCGGGCCAGCACGCCCGGGAAATTCATGAACTCCGCCAGGCCGAGCACCTTGGCGTGGTCCATGAAGACTACCAGGTCGGCCGCCTCCAGCCGGGCGCCCGAGGTTTCGAGATGGGTCGCCGGCACACAGCTCGACAGTTTCACCCGAACGTCCATGACCAGTTCGGTCGCGGCTTCCAGAAAGTAGCGGACGCCCTCCGAGCCCAGGACGTTGGCGATCTCGTGCGGATCGCAGATCGCGGTGGTCACGCCGTAGCCAAGGACGCAGCGGTCGAACTCATGCGGCGTCAGCAGTGACGATTCGATGTGCAGGTGGGTGTCGATGAAGCCCGGCACGACCACCTTGCCGCGAACATCGATCTCGCGCACACCGCGGTAGTCGCCGCAAGTACCGACGATGCGGTCGCCGGCGATCGCGACGTCACTCGCGAACAGGTCGCCGCTGACCAGGTCGAGAACACGACCACCCTTGAGCACAAGGTCGGCGGCGGCGCCGCCGCGTCCCTGGTTGATTGCCCGTGACAGACCGTCGGTCGACATGGCGGCGTTCCTCGATTCTGTCGGCACTGCCCAAGCGCCGGCCGGAGATCCAAAGCCAGTCTAACGGCCGAAGTGAGGTCGGCCAAACCTTCCGCTGCCACCCGCGATGCGACAGTCGGGGCAGCGTTGCGTCATCGATTGCGCGTGTCGTCTGGGCCTCGCCTGCGGGGGAACAACTTTGATTTCGCAGATTTGAGCCGATTCGTCGACATTCTGAAGTCTCTCGGTTCTGGCGACTCAAGACGTCCGGTGAGTGGGCTTTTCTTGAATGCTCGGGATCTTGAAGAAGCGAATTCTGGACGCTCGAGTAATGATCTGACTTGACAGCCCAGCCTCACGCGACAATTTTGCGGCAGTGGGGGTCGAACGACAACCGTAACTTAGGAAACCAAAATGGCTGATGACGCTACAAGGGACAATATGGGGTCGTCCGATCTTCTCCGCATGACAACCGAGGTGGTTGCCGCTTATCTTGGTAACAACAGCGTGCCGGCCTCTCAGATCTCCGAGGTCATCAGCACTGTGCACCATGCGCTGATCAACCTGTCCAGCGACGCTCGCGAGCCCGAGCCCGAGCCGCTGCGTCCGGCAGTACCGATCAAGAAGTCGGTGACGCCCGAGTACATCATCTGTCTTGAGGATGGCAAGCAGCTGAAGATGCTGAAACGGCATCTGCGCACGACTTACGACATGACCCCTGAGGAGTACCGTGCGAAGTGGGGGCTTCCGGCGAGCTACCCAATGGTCGCGCCGAACTACGCCAAGCAGCGCTCGGAGTTCGCCAAGAAGATCGGGCTCGGCAGGGTTTCAGCCAAGCCGGCCGGCCGCCGCAAGAAATCGGCCTGAGGCCTCGGGCCTCGTCTAGTCTTCGGGGAAGGGCGCCGGCGGTACGACGGCCGCGGCGCCCTCGCTCCCTCAACGTCGTCCGCGGTCAGGCTTTCAGGGCCTGCAGCACCCGGACCGTATCGCTGACCCAGCCGAACAGGTTCCCTTCGCCGTAAATCACGTCGATCGCAGCCGCGTGCAGCGCGGGCGTCGTGGCCGCGCAGGCGTCCTCGACGGTCAGGCACCGGAAACCGCGATCGACGGCCTCGCGCAGGGTGGACGAGACGCAGCACTGGGTGGTCACGCCGAACAGGATCAGCCGCTCGATGCCGCGCTCCCGAAGCAGCGTTTCGAGTTCAGTGCGGTAGAAGCTCCCGAATCCCGGCTTGTCGATGATCGGCTCGCCGGGCAGCGGCAGGCATTCGGCGACGTGGGCATGGCCGGGCTCGCCGCGGATCAGGAACCGGCCGAGCGGTCCGTCGCGGCCGGCGATGCGACGCTCGCGCTTGAGGGCGTGCATGTCGCCGAGGTCGGGGGCATAGCCCTCGCGGGTGTGGATCACCGTCACCCCGCTGGCGCGGGCGGCGGCGATCAGCGCCGCGGCGTTCGGAACGATCGCGCGCATCGCCGACGGGTCGCCACCGGACGCCGAGACGAAGCCATCCGGGTCGAGGAAGTCACGCTGCAGGTCGATGGCGAGCAGGGCCGTTCGACCGGCCACCAACTCGAAGCTCAGGCCGGCGTTGCACTCGATGACAGGCATGGCGAAACACCCGGCTGGCGGTTGGGTCGGTACGCGCAACCAATCATTCGCCATTCGCCGGGTGTTGCCAATGACCGGCGGCGAAGAGCGATCGCCATCCCGCCCTGACGTCATCCCGGCCAGTCGTATCGGTGACCCGGCCCACCCGCCGCTCCGTCGGCGCCACTACACATGGGGCCCGGATAGCCATGGCTTCGCCACGGCTGTCCGGGGTGACGACAAAAGGGAGAGAAGCGATCACTGACTTGAGACAAAGGATTCAGGTGACCGAGCCCTGACTTGATGACGGCTATGGCGCGCCACCCTCGGCGCCGGCTTTTCGCTCCGCCCGCTCGAGCCAGGCCAGCAGCCGGCGGCGCAGCACCGGGATGTCGAGGGCGATCAGGGCAAGGCCGAGAGGCAGCATCCAGAAGCCAAGGATCGGCAGGAAGCCGAGCAGTCCGCCGACGCACAGCAGCAGGCCGAGCACCGAGCGCAGCCCCATCGGCACCTTGGCATCGCCCCATTGGACCGCCCGCCTCAGGGCCGTGATCGGACGTTGTCCGCGAATTTTCAAGGCGATCCACCGGCGAGCGATTCCATTCCGCCAGTCTCCTAAAATGTCGGCTGCGGCGGTCGGCTGCGACCCGCAGATGGGAACGCTGCGCCGGAGTTGGAAGTTCCGCCTGATGCGGGGCGTGGGCTGATCAACCTTGCGGTGGATCGAGTGATGTTGTTCGACGGCTGGTACGACCTTTGGCGGATCCTGGTGGTGGGCGTTTTCGCCTACGGCGGGCTGGTGCTGCTGCTGCGGCTGACCGGCAAGCGCACCCTGTCGAAGATGAACGCCTTCGATCTCATCGTCACGGTGGCGCTCGGCTCGACCTTGGCCTCGGCGCTGCTCAGCAGCGAGGTGTCGCTTTCCGAGGGCATGCTGGCGTTCGCGCTGTTGTGCTTCCTGCAGTACGTCGTCGCCTACGCCTCCGTCCGGTCGAAGTGGTTCCAGGCTCTCGTCAAATCGGAGCCGACCCTGCTGTTCTTCAAGGGGGCGTTTCTGCCGGCCATGCTGGTCGAGCAGCGGGTCACCGAGGAGGAGGTGCTGGCGGCGGCGCGCGCCCAGGGGATCGCGGCGATGTCGGATGTCGCGGCGGTGGTGCTGGAGACCGACGGTTCGTTCAGCGTCATCGGCGGTTCGGCCGGGCAGCGGCTCGACACGCTGCGCCATGTCCAAGGCGCCGAGGGTGGCTGACCCCGTCCGGTCCGCGCCGGCCTCTACCCCACCAGCACGATGAACAGCGGCAGCGTGACCGCCGCCATCGCCACCTGGGTGGTCAGGATCGCCGCCATCAATTCGTGGTCGCCGCCGAGGGCGCGGGCGAACACGTAGGACGACGCCGAGCTGGGAAGCGCGTTGAACAGCACCGCCACCTGCAGCGCCACGCCGCCCAGGCCGATCAGCGGTGCGAGCGCCAGGGTCAGCGCCGGCACCGCCACCAGCTTCAGGAGATTCGACAGCAGCAGCGGCGCCCAGCCCGCCCGCAGCGCGGCGAAGCGCAGGCCGGCACCGACCGACAGCAGGCCGAGCGCCAACGCGCCGCGGCCGAGCAGGTCGAGACCGTCGGCCACCAGCGGGTGCAGGCCGATGCCGGCGGCGTTGAGGCCGATGCCGATCAGGCAGGCGATGATGATCGGGTTGCGCGCCATCGAGACCAACACCACGCGCAGCGTCGCCGGCTTCTCGCCGATCATCCGGGTCAGGAACCAGACCGCCAGCGCGTTCACCAGCGGTATCACCGCGGCGATGCCGACCGCCGCCAGGGCGATCCCGTCCGGGCCGTACAGCGCCCCGACGGCGGCGAGGCCGATGTAGGAGTTCTGGCGGATCGCCCCCTGGATGACGCTGGTGTAGGCGGCCGCCCCGATGCCGGTGGCGCGGCGGACGACCACCAGGAAGCTGGTGACGATCAGCACCGCCCCGGCCATCGCCGCCACCATCGGGGCGATCTCGTAGGACGAGAGGTCGGTGCCGCCGAGCTTGAGCAAGATCAGCGCCGGCAGGAGCACCCAGTAGGTCAGCAGTTCGACCGCCCGCCAGCCGTCGTCGGTCAGCGGACCGGTGTGGCGCAGGATGGCCCCGGTGACGATCAGCGCGAAGACCGGCGCCAGCGCCGTCAGGATCGCTATCATCCGGGCGCGGTGTCGGGCAGCGCGTCCAGCGCCGCCTGCAGGATCCAGGCGGCGGCGGCGGAATCGATCGCCTTGCGGCGCTTGGCGCGGGTCAGATCGGCCTCGGCGATCATCGCGCGCTCGACCGCCTGGGTGCTCATGCGCTCGTCCTGGAAGATCGTCGGCAGGTCGATGCGCAGAAGCAGCTCGGCCGTCAGGTCACGGGTCGCCTGCACGCGCCTGCCCTCGGTGCCGTCCATGTTCAGCGGCAGGCCGATGACGAAGCCGCCGATGCCACGTACGCGATCCTGTCCGCCGACGCTGACAGCGACGGTATCGCAGACTTCTGGGAGACCAAGTTCTTCGGGAA
>CAYNFA010000059.1:0-12035 GCA_964396345.1 uncultured Thalassobaculum sp. | reverse complement strand
GCGGCGGCCGGCCGTCCGGGAAGGCGGTGCGGACGTTGCCGGTCACCATCGCCGCGATCACGAAGCGCTCCGGGCCGGCCACGTACTCGCGCAGCAGCTTTTCCGGCTCCGGCGTCGCGCCCGACAGCCGGGCGACGTCGATCAGCATCGAGCCGGGGCTCGACGTCACCAGCGGGGTCAGCCGGATGTCGGCGCCGTCCTTGGCCTTGAGGTAACCGGCGCTGGCCACCGCGAGGCTGTCGATCTGGGAAGTGATCGGCGACTGGCGGTCGAGGTTCGGCCCCCGCAGCAGCAACCAGGGGATGTAGGTGACGAAGCTGCGGCCGTCGGCGGCGCCGATGCGGCGCGCGGCGAAGCGATCGCCGACCACCTTGTCGATCGGCATCTCGAGCCCCCACGCCTCGAAGATCGGGCCGAGCGTGCTCGACGGCGGGGCGGCGAGGGGCCCGCCGGACATCGGCCCGGCCTCGGATTCAGCGTAGGGGTCGACGAAGATCGCCGCCTTGCCGCCGGCCAGGATGTACTGGTCGATCGCGAACAGGGTGCGCGGTGGCAGGGCCTTCGGGTGCGCGACCAGCAGGATCGAGACGTCGTCGGGGATCTTCTGGATGTCGATCGGCAGCGTCTCGACGTCGAGGACCTCGCGGATCCGCTCGGAGACGACCATCGGCGGGATCTGCTCGGGCCGCCCCATCTGCCCCATGCGGACATCGCCGTCGATCTTCAGCGACCCGATGATGCCGACCTTGCCGATCGAGCCCGTCGACAACGAGTAGATCATCTTGGTGAGATCGTATTCGAGGAACGCCTCACGGTCCGGCTGGATGAACGGGATGGTCTCGACGTCGTCGGTCGTGTTGCTGCCGGCCAGGCCGAAGAACACGGTGCCGTCGGCGCCTTCCAGCGGGATCTGCTGGAGGCCGTACGACACCGCGCGATCCTCGACCGGGGTGAACGGGGTCGGGTCGTAGATCTCCAGCACAACCTTGCCGTCGGAGCGGTCGACATACTCGCGCAGCACGTCCTGGACGCGCTCGGCATAGATGCCATAGGCCGGCACCTGGGTGCCGAGGCGCTTGGAATAGAACAGCCGGAGAGTGACCGGTTCCTCGATCTCGTCCAGCACCCGCTGGGTTGCCGGCGACAGCGAGTACAGCTTGTCGGCCGTCAGGTCGACACGCTGCGCGGTCAGGGTGAACGACGCCAGCACGTTCACAGCCACGAACAGCACGGCCAGCATCACCAAAGCGAGCGCGGTCAGCCGGCCCGGATCGAGCCGCCGCGTGCCACGCGGGCCAGGGCCCGCCGCATCGGGGTGGGAGGTGGTCATGGGTCAGTCCGCCTTCTTGAGGTCCACGATCAACGCGTTCGCGAACAGCGCCAGCACGATCACCGAGCCGAAGAAGATCGCGTCGCGCAGATCGATCACGCCTCGGGCGATCGCCTGGAAGTGGGTCAGGAAGCCGAAGCCGGCGACGATGTCGACGACCACCGTCGGCGCCCAGCCGCGCACGGCCTCCAGCACCACGTCCGAGCCCGCCAGCGCGAACACGAACAGCACCGCGGTGGTCACCACGAACGCGATCACCTGGTTCTTGGTGGTGGCGGAGATCATCGACCCGACCGCCAGGAAGGCGCCAGCCATCAGCAGGCTGCCGACATAGGAGGCAACGATCACGCCGTTGTCGGGGTCGCCGAGAACGTTGACGGTGATCCACAGCGGGAACGTCAGCGCCAGGGCGATCGCGGTGAACGCCCAGGCCGCCAGGAACTTCGAGATCACCGCCTCGCCCATGGTGATCGGCAGGGTCAGGAAAAGCTCGATCGTGCCGGTCCGACGCTCCTCGGCCCACAGCCGCATCGACAGCGCCGGCACCAGGAACAGGTAGAGCCAGGGGTGGAACGTGAAGAACGGCTGCAGGTCGGCCTGGCCGCGCTGCAGCAAGCCGCCGACGAAGAACGTCAGGGCTCCGGCAAGCGCCAGGAAGATCACGATGAAGATGTAGGCGAGCGGGGTGGCGAAATAGCCGCGCAATTCGCGGCGGGTGATCAACGCGACGTTACGCATTGGCGGTGACCTCCCGGAACACGTCGTCCAGGTTTCGGCTGGCCGAGCGGCCGCGCAGTCCCGCCGGGGTGTCGTCGGCGAGGATCCGGCCGCGGGCGATGATCATGGCGCGCGAGCACACCGCGTCGACCTCCTCGAGGATGTGGGTCGAGATCACGATCGCCTTGTCGGCGGCCATCTCCTTGATCAGCTTGCGGACTTCGAACTTCTGATTGGGGTCGAGACCGTCGGTCGGCTCGTCCAGGATCAGCACCGGCGGGTCGTGCAGCAGTGATTGCGCCAGGCCGACCCGGCGCTTGAAGCCCTTGGACAGGGTTTCGATCGGCTGATGGGTGACCTCCTGAAGCCGGGTCTTGGCCATCGCCGCGGCCACCCGCTCGCGCCGCTCGGCGCCGTCGTAGCCGCGGATTCCGGCGATGAATTGAAGGAAACCTACCGTCGTCATGTCTGGGTAGGCGGGCGCGCCCTCCGGCAGATAGCCGATCGCGCTCTTGGCCGCGATCGGCTGCTCGAGGACATCGTGTCCGCAGATCACCGCGGTACCGGCGGTCGGCGCCAGGAATCCGCAGATCATTTTCATCGTCGTGGATTTGCCGGCACCGTTCGGACCGAGAAAACCGAGGACCTCGCCGGTCGCGACCTCGAAGCTGAGGTCGTCGACCGCGGTCTTCGGACCGAACCGCTTTACCAGACCACGCACCGAAAGGGCGTTCGTCATGTCGGATGCGACCATCTCTGACTGGGGACCATGCCGTCTGCGGCTGCTGTGATGTACCAATTTCCCTGCGTTTTTCAAGTCACTGCGGTAGTGTCCTCGATATTGTGGAGAGATCATGGCAGCGGTGGGCGAACAGCGTGACATCACCCGTGCGGTCGCGTGGGGAGGCATCCTCGGTCGGCTGCGCCTGGCGTCCGGGCTGGTGCTGTTCGCCTATGTGCTCACACATTTGCTGAATCACGCTGCCGGAACCTGGTCGCTGTCCGCGCTCGGCTCCACTCAGGCGGTGTTCATCGCGGTCTGGCGGCACCCGGTCGGCAGTTTCCTGCTGTATGGCGCGCTCACGGCGCACGTCCTGATCGCGTTGCGCGCGGTCTGGCTGCGCGACTCGTTCCGGGCCATGGGGCGCGCCGAGATCGCCCAGCTGGGCCTGGGTCTGGCGATCCCGTTGCTGCTGCTCGACCACGCGATCGGCACGCGCTACGCCCACGAGAGGTTCGGCGTGGCCGACGGCTACACCTACGTCCTGCTTAACATGTGGGTGTTCGCGCCAACGCTCGCCCTCAAGCAGTCCCTGGCGCTGCTGGTAGCCTGGATGCACGGCTGCGTCGGGCTGTATCTGTGGCTTCGCTACCGGCGCTGGTTCGAGCGGGCGGCGCCATGGCTGCTGGCGGCGGCGGTCGCGGTCCCGACGGCCTCGCTCGCCGGCTTCGTTGCCGGCGGCGTCGAGGTCCGCGGACTCGCCCAGGACCCGGACTGGCTGCAGAGCGCCATCGCCGACGCGAACCTGCCGCCGGCCACGGACATTGCCGCCACCCTCGGGCTGATGGACCGCGCCCGCCTCGGCTTCGTCCTGGCGGTCGCCGCCGCGGTGGCGGCCCGCGCGCTCCGGCTGGCCATCGAACGCCGCAACCGCAGCGCCACGCTGCGCTACGGCAGCGGCCGCAGCGTGCGCGCCACCGCCGGCATGACCGTCCTGGCGGTCAGCCGGGCGCACGGCATCCCGCACGCCTCGGTATGCGGCGGGCGCGGGCGCTGCTCGACCTGCCGGATCCGGATCGGCGCCGGGCTCGACGCTCTTTCCGGCCCCGACGAGGCCGAGGCCCGCGTGCTGCGGCGGATCGCGGCGCCACCGAACGTCCGGCTGGCCTGCCAGACCACGATCGTCGACGGCCTGGAGGTGGTACCGCTGCTGCCGCCGCACGCCGCCGGCGTCGACGATGCCCACGGCGGCCCAAGCTACCTGCAGGGCCGGGAACTCGACATCGCCGTGCTGTTCGCCGACCTGCGCGGTTTCACCCGGGTCGCCGAGCAGCGCCTGCCCTACGACGTGGTGTTCATCCTCAACCGCTACTTCGCCGAGATGGGGTCGGCGATCGAGGGCGCCGGCGGAAGGGTCGACAAGTTCGTGGGCGACGGGGTGATGGCGCTGTTCGGCATAGAGTCCGGCCCCGCCGCCGGGGCGCGCCAGGCGCTGGCGGCGGTCCGTGCGATGGGCGAGCGGCTGGACGACCTGAACGCCAGCCTGCAGGGCGAACTGGTCGAGCCGCTGCGGATCGGGATCGGCGTGCATCTCGGCCCGGCGATCGTCGGCGAGATGGGCTACGGCCGGGTCCGCGGCGTGACCGCCGTCGGCGACACGGTCAACACCGCCAGCCGACTGGAGGGGCTGACCAAGGAGCACGCGGCCCAACTGATCGTCTCGCAGGCCGTGGTCGCCGCCGCCGGCGCCGATCTCGGCGCCGCCCCGATGCTGGAGATCGAGATCCGCGGCCGCACCGAAGGTCTGGAGGTGCGGGTGGTGGCCGAGGTGTCGTCGCTGGCGCCACCGATCTGACCGTGAGCCTTGCCCGCGACCTCGGTGGCGGCAGCCGCGACGCCACCGCACCGTTTCCCCTCCGGCGCTTGTCGCACTGCAGCACGGCGATTACGGTGCGACGGTGACATCCGCGACAGCCTCCCACCGCCCGCCAATCCCAGCCCCGCTCGCCGGCGCCCTGATGATGGCGTTGGCGGCGGCGGCGTTCAGCGTGATGCACGCCGCCATTCGGCATCTCAGCGACGAGATGCACCCGTTCGAGATCGCGTTCTTCCGGGTGTTCTTCGGGTTCTTCGCGCTGGCGCCGGTCTTCCTGCGCGACGGCTGGGCGCCGCTGCGCACGACCAAGATCAAGCTGTTCGCCTATCGTGGCGTGCTCAACTCCGCCGCCATGCTGATGTTCTTCTTCAGCCTGTCGATCACGCCACTGGCCACGGTGGCGGCGCTCAGCTTTACCGCGCCGCTGTTCGCCACGCTGCTGGCGATGCTGCTGCTGCGCGAAACGGTCCAGCTGCGGCGATGGAGCGCGCTGCTGATCGGGTTTGCCGGGACCCTGGTGATCCTGCGTCCCGGAATCGCCGAGATCGGCCTAGGCCCGATGCTGGTGATCGGCTCGTCGGTGGTGTGGGCGTTCGCCCTGATGCTGATCAAGGTGCTGACCCGAACCGAGTCCAGCGTGACGATCACCGCCTACGCCTCGATCTTCCTGTCGCCGGTCTGCCTGGTCGCCGCCATCCCATACTGGACCTGGCCAGGGCTGGAGCAACTCGCCTGGCTGGCGGCGATCGGGGTGGTCGGCACGGTTGCGCAGACCGCGATGAACCAGTCGTTCAAGCTCGCCGACGCATCGGCGGTGCTGCCGATGGATTTCAGCAAGCTGATCTGGGCGTCGGCGATCGGCTTTGCGCTGTTCGGCGAGATACCGGATCTCTGGACCTGGGTCGGGGGCGTCATGATCTTCGCCGGCGCCACTTATGTCGGTGTCCGGGAATCCCGGCTTCGCAAGGCGTCCGCTGCGGCGGCGAGTCCGGTTGACCCCGTGACGCCGAGCGAGGATAAGCCGGACCGAGCCTGACCGCCGTTCCGAGGAGCCCCATACGATGGCCGAGATCGATCGCGTCTCCGTCGCCCGCGCCTTGATTTCCGTGTCCGACAAGTCCGGGCTGGTAGAGTTTGGCCGGGCGCTCGCCGGCATGGGCGTGGAGATCCTGTCGACCGGCGGCACCGCCAAGGCGCTGGCCGAGGCCGGCGTACCGGTCGTCGAGGTCGCCGAGCGCACCGGCTTTCCGGAAATTATGGACGGCCGGGTCAAGACCCTGCACCCGGTCATTCACGGCGGCCTGCTCGGCCGTCGCGACCAGCCGGACCATGTAGCCGCGATGACCACCCACGGAATCGCGCCGATCGACCTGCTGGTGGTCAACCTCTACCCGTTCGAGGCGACCCGGGCCCGCCGCGCCGGCTGGGAGGAATCAGTCGAGAACATCGACATCGGCGGCCCGGCCATGATTCGCGCGGCCTCCAAGAACCACGACTTCGTCACCGTCGTGGTCGACGTCGAGGACTACGCGGCGGTGCTGGAGGAGCTGCGCGCCAACGACGGCGCCACCACGCTCGGGCTGCGCCGTCGGCTCGCGGCCACCGCCTACGCCCGCACCGCCGCCTACGACGCCGCCATCGCCGGCTGGCTGGCGAAGGAACTGGACGACCCGTTCCCGCGCCGCTTCACCCTCTCCGGCTCGGCCCCGCAGATCCTGCGCTACGGCGAAAACCCGCACCAGCAGGCGGCGTTCTACCGCACCGCCGAGGCCCGTCCCGGGGTCGCCACCGCCGAGCAGCTGCAGGGCAAGGAACTCAGCTACAACAATTTGAACGACACCGACGCCGCCTACGAGCTGATCGCCGAATTCGACGAACCGGCCCTGGCGATCATCAAGCACGCCAATCCCTGCGGCGTCGCCGTGGCCGCCACCCTGTCCGAGGCCTGGGACGCCGCACTCGCCTGCGACCCGGTCAGTGCCTTCGGCGGCATCGTCGCCATGAACCGGACCCTCGACGCGGCGACCGCCGAGAAGATCGCCGCGATCTTCTCCGAGGTGATCATCGCCCCGGAGATCGACGAGGACGCCCGCCAGGTGCTGGCCCGCAAGAAGAACCTGCGGGTGCTGCGCGCCGGCGGCCTGCCGGATCCGGCGGCCGCCGGCTACGCCATCAAGAACCTGGCCGGCGGCCTGCTGGTGCAATCGCGCGACGCCGGCCAGGTGGCGCCGGCGGACCTCAAGGTGGTCACCCGCCGGGCGCCGACCGCGCAGGAGATGCGCGACCTGCTGGTCGCCTTCCGGATCGCCAAGCACGTCAAGTCGAACACCATCGTCTACGTCAAGGACGGCTCGACCGCCGGCATCGGGGCCGGCCAGATGAGCCGTGTCGATTCCGCCCGCATCGCCGCGATCAAGGCGCGGGACGCCGCCCGCGCCGCCGGCTGGGCGGAGCCGCGCACGATCGGCTCGGCCGCCGCGTCGGACGCGTTCTTCCCGTTCGCCGACGGCCTGCTGACGGTCGCCGAGGCCGGCGCCACCGCGGTCATCCAGCCCGGCGGCTCGATGCGCGACGACGAGGTGATCGCCGCCGCCGACGAGAAGGGGCTGGCGATGGTGCTGACCGGCATGCGGCACTTCCGACACTGACGGACGGCCGCCGTTTGTCGCCGATGGAGCGGCGGGTGGGTCCCGGGTCCCCGCTGCGCGGCGCCCGGGATGACGTCGGGCGGGGAGGCGCTCTCTTTCGCCGTCACCACGTAGACAATCGGCCTGCCAACCATTGTCGTCATCGAGTCAGCGAGCCGTCCCTCTCTCTCCAGCCGTCATCCCGGACCGGCCCGCCCCCGGCGGGTGGGTCCGGCTCGCGCTGCGCCTCTACCCCAGATGCACCAGGGCGTGGCGGACCACCTTCGCCATCGCCGTCGGCAGCGCGGCGGCGTCGAGCCGGTCGAGGTCCCACCATTGCCCGCCGCCGAGCGCCGGCTCGTCGCCGAGGCGGGCCGCGACCACCTCCAGCTCCAGGTGAAAATGGCTGAAGGTGTGGCGCACCGTGCCCGGCAGCGCGATCCACACCGCGCCGTCGACCGGCGCGTGGTCATCCGGGTCGGCCCGCCAGCCGATCTTGCTGTCCCAGGGCGTCGCCGGCACCTCGTGCATGCCGCCGAGCATGCCGCACGCGGCGCGTTGCCGCAGCAGCAGCCGGCCACCGCCGCTCAGCACCACGAAGGCGGTGCCGCGGCGGGTCGGCTTGTCGTCCTTGGGGGACTTCCGCGGCAGTTCCCCGGCGATCCCGGCCGCCCGCGCCCGGCACTCCGACGACCACGGGCAGGCCAGGCATTTCGGCTGGCGCGGCGTGCACACCGTCGCGCCCAGATCCATCACCGCCTGGGCGTAGTCGCCGGGGCGCCGGTCGGGCGTCAGGGTCGCGGCCAATTCGCGCAGGCGCGGCTTGGATGCTGGCATCGGCTGCTCGAGCGCGAACAGCCGGGCCATCACCCGCTCGACGTTGCCGTCGACGACGGTGGCCTTGCGGTCGAAGGCGATGGCGGCGATCGCCGCGGCGGTGTAGGCGCCGATCCCGGGCAACGCGCGCAGCCCCGCCTCGGAGCCGGGGAACGCGCCGCCGTGCTCCCCCGCCACCACACCGGCACAGGCGTGCAGGTTGCGGGCACGGGCGTAGTAGCCGAGACCGGCCCAGGCCGAGAGGACCTCGTCGAGCGGGGCGGCCGCGAGGTCGCGCACCGTCGGCCACTTCTCGACGAAACGACGGAAATAGGGCCCGACGGTTGCGACCGTGGTCTGCTGCAGCATGATCTCGCTGAGCCAGATCCGGTACGGATCGCCGGTCTCCCCCGGCCCGGCACGCCAGGGCAGTCGCCGCCGGTGGCGGTCGTACCAGTCGAGCAGCCGGTTGGCCAAGACCGGGGCGGCCAGATCCGGGGTAGCGATGTCGTGGGGTGCGGCGGCGTCCATGGGCTGGCAAGATAGAACCCGGGCAGGCGAGCGGCCAGCCCGCGAACACGGGATGAGGATGAGCGACGACGGGACCGACAGCCACCGCCGCGGGCGTGACCGCCCGCCGGCCGCGTCCGCCGCGCGGCGCGACGGCCTGCACGCGCTGGCCGGGGTGGCGCCGCGCCTCACCGATCCGCTGCTCCGCAAACGCGGGTTCGTGGAAGGCCGGATCGTGCGCGACTGGCCGCTGATCGCCGGCGCCGACCTGGCCGGGGCCTGCCTCCCGGAATCGCTGTCGTTTCCACGCGGGCGGCGCGACGGCGCCACGCTGCGGCTGCTGGCGGCCCCCGGCCGGGCGATCGAGGTCCAGCACGCGCTGCCGCAGCTGATCGAGCGGGTGAACGCGCATTTCGGCTGGGCGGCGGTCGAGCGGGTGGCGATGCGGCAGGGGCCGCTGCCTGCCCCCCCGAAGAGCCGGTTGCGGCCGATGCGGCCGTTGTCGACCGCCGAGCGCGCCGGGATCGCCGAGCGGGTGGCGCCGGTTGCCGACCCGGAATTGCGCCGGCGCCTGGCGGCGCTCGGCGAGGCGGTGCGCGCGGCTTTGGCCGCGAGCGCCGAAAAATAGCCGGAATTGGCGCCTACCCAACAGCTTGCCTGGGGCGTCGGCTTCGGCGTATGGTCATCAACATCTGGTGTCGAGGAGCGTCGAATGGATCGCAGAACACTAAATATTG
The DNA here is from genome assembly GCA_964396345.1 of uncultured Thalassobaculum sp. GTDB lineage: Bacteria > Pseudomonadota > Alphaproteobacteria > Thalassobaculales > Thalassobaculaceae > Thalassobaculum_A. Next base: position 2,701 of record CAYNFA010000059.1, on the reverse strand, counting down.
GATTGCTGGCGCTTGGCGTGTCGGTTGCGCTGCCACGCTTCACTTGGGCGGCGACCGTCGATCACACCGCGGCGCTGCGGCCGCGCGTCGAGGGCGATCCGAACGCCAAGCTGACGATGATCGAGTATTCCTCGCTGACCTGCCCGCACTGCGCGACCTTCCACGAGGGCGCCCTGCCGCAGATTCGGGAAACCTACATCCAGACCGGCAAGCTGAAGCTTGAGATGCGCGACTTCCCGCTCGACCAGTACGCGCTGCGGGCCGCCGCGATGGCGCGCTGCGTCCCGGAGAACCGCTACTTCCCGCTGATCGACATGCTCTTCAAGCAACAGGCCAGTTGGTCCCGCGACCCGGACCCGATCGGCGCCATCAAGCGGATCGGCCGGCTGGCCGGCGTCGGCGCGGAGCAGGCCGATGCCTGCATGACCGACCAAAAGCTGCTGGACGGGATCCTGGAGATCCGGCTGGCCGGCCAGAAGGACCACGATGTCAGTTCGACCCCGACCTTCGTGATCGGCGACCGCAAGGTCGTGGGCGCCCAGCCTTTCGAGGCGTTCCGCGACGCCATAGAGCCGCAGCTCGGCTGAGCGGAGACCACCGGACTTGCACTTCACCAAGCTGCGCCTCGCCGGGTTCAAGTCCTTCGTCGACCCGACCGAGGTCGTGATCGAGCCTGGCCTCACCGGCGTGGTGGGGCCGAACGGCTGCGGCAAGTCGAACCTGGTCGAGGCGCTGCGCTGGGTGATGGGCGAGACCTCCGCGAAGCAGATGCGCGGCGGCGGCATGGACGATGTGATTTTCGGCGGCACCACGTCGCGGCCCAAGCGCAACCTCGCCGAGGTCTCGCTGGTGGTCGCCAATGAGGACCGTCGCGCCCCGGCGCAGTTCAACGACTCCGAGGAGTTGGAGATCATCCGGCGGATCGAGCGCGAGCGCGGGTCGCACTACCGGGTCAACGGCCGCGAGGTGCGCGCCCGCGACGTCCAGCTGCTGTTCGCCGACGCCGCCACTGGCGCCCGCTCGGCGGGGCTGGTCAGCCAGGGCAAGATCGGCTCGATCGTGCAGGCGAAGGCCTCCGACCGGCGCGCGCTGCTCGAGGAGGCGGCAAACATTCGCGGCCTGCACACCCGCCGCCACGAGGCCGAGCTGCGGCTGAAGGGCGCCGAGCTGAACCTGGAGCGGCTGGACGACGTCCTCAAGGCGCTGGAGGGCCAGCGCCAGGCGCTGCGCCGCCAGGCCAAGCAGGCCCAGCGCTACCGGACGCTGAGCGAACAGATCCGACGCGCCGAATCGATCGTCCTGCACCGCCGCTGGACCGCCACCATGGCCGAGCGCGAAGTCGCCGGCCGGGCCCTGACGGCCGCCGGCGACCGCGTGGCGCTGGCCGCCGAGGCCGCCGCCAAGGCGTCGACCGCCCAGGCCGAGTCCGCCGCCGCCCTGCCGGAATTGCGCCAGATCGAAGCGGCCGCCGCCGCCGAGCTGCAGCGCTTCAGCCTGGCCCGCGGCGAACTCGACGCCGAGGAACGCCGGATCGCCACCGCCCGCAGCGAGGCCGAGACCCGGCTGCGCCAGATCGCCGACGACGCCGAGCGCGAACGGGCGCTGCTCGAGGAAGCGGCCGTCACGCTGGCCCGCCTGACCGGCGAGCGCGACACGCTGACGGCCGCCGGCGAAGGCGAGGTGGAAGCCCAGGAGGCCAGTCAGGCGGCGCTGACCAGGATCAACCGCGCCGCCGAGGAAGCCGAGGAGGCGGTGCACAAGGCGACCGAGGCGATCGCCGTAGCCGACGCCCGCCGGGCCGCCCTGGAACGCCAGATCCGCCAGGCCGCCGACCGCATCGCCCGGCTGGAGCGCCAGCAGGCCGAGATGGCCGATCGCCGGGCCGATTTGGCACGCCAGGCAGTTCCTGCCGCCGATCGCGAGGCTGCGGGCCGAGCCGTCACGGTCGCCGAGGCGGCCGTCGCCGAGGCCGAGACGGCGGTGCCGGCGGCGCGCGAAGCGCACGAGGCCGCCAAGCTCGCCGACAACCAGGCCCGCGCCGCGCTGCGCGCCATCGATTCCGCCGTCGCCGCGCTCGAGGCCGAAGCCGACGGGCTGCGCCGGCTGCTGGTGCAGAAGCAGGACAAGAGCGCTCCGATCGTCGACCAGGTGACCGTCACGCCCGGCTGGGAGGCGGCGCTGGGCGCCGCCCTCGGCGACGACCTGGAATCCCCCGGGCTGGCCGACGCCGCCGCCGACACCGCCACCGGCTGGCGCACCCTGCCGGCGCTGCCGGACTACGCCGCGTGGCCGGCCGGGATCGAACCGCTCGCCGGGCAAGTGGCGGCGCCGGAGGCCCTCACCCGCCGGCTCGCCCGCACCGGCGTCGCCGCCGACCCGGCCGCCGCTCGCGCCGCTCAACCCGGCCTGCCGACCGGCGCCCGCGTCGTGACCCGGGCGGGCGGGGTGTGGCGCTGGGATGGCTACGCCGTGAGCCCCGGAGCGCCCTCGGCGGCGGTGATCCGCCTGGAGCGCCGCAACCGGCTCGCCGAGCTCGACGCCCAGTTGGCCTCGAAGGCCGGCGAGCGGGCCGCCGCCCGCGCCGCGGTGTCGGAGGCCGAGGCCCGCCTCGCCGCCGCCGACGACGCGGTGGAGAGCGCCCGGACCCGGCTGTCGGAGGCCTCGACGGCGCGCTCGGCAGCCCGCACGCGCGCCGCCGAGC
>CAYNFA010000058.1:0-12166 GCA_964396345.1 uncultured Thalassobaculum sp. | reverse complement strand
GAGGGCCTGTTCGGCGACGCGCCCCACGTCACCATCGATCCGGCCAACGTCACGATGGTCGGCATACGCTCGATCGACGAGGGTGAACGCTCCCTGTTGCGGAACCGCGGCGTCGCGGTGGTCGACATGCGCACCATCGACGAGTTCGGCGTGGCGGCGCCGATGCGGGAGTTCCTGGAACGGGTGGCGGCCCGCGACGGCCTGATCCACGTCAGCCTCGACGTCGACTTCCTCGACCCCGCGGTGGCGCCCGGCGCCGGCACGGCGGTCCCCGGCGGCGCCACCTACCGCGAGGCGCACCTGATCATGGAACTGCTGCACGACAGCGGACGCGTCGCCTCGGCCGACATCGTCGAGCTGAACCCGTTCCTGGACGAACGCGGGCGAAGCGCCGTCGTGCTGGCCGAGATGACCGCCAGCCTGTTCGGCCAGACCATCCTGGACCGCCCCGTCCGGCCGATTTCCTGATCGCCCCCGTCCCGAGAGGAGGAGCCGCCATGAGCACCCCGGCAAGCCACGCCACCACCGGCAACGTTTCCGCCAGCGAGTTCCCGGCCAGCGAATTCATCGAGATGGAGCACCGGCTCGGCGCCCACAACTACAAGCCGCTCGACGTCATCCTGACGCGCGGCGAAGGGGTGTGGCTGTGGGATGTCGACGGCAAGCGGTACTTCGACTGCCTCTCGGCCTACTCCGCCGTCAACCAGGGGCACTGCCACCCGAAGATCCTCGAGGCGATGGTCCGCCAGGCCGGCAAGCTGACCCTGACGTCGCGGGCGTTCCGCAACGACCAGCTCGCCTATCTCTACGAGGAGCTGGCCGAGTTGACCGGCAGCCACAAGATCCTGCCGATGAACTCCGGCGCCGAGGCGGTCGAATCGGCGATCAAGGCGGTCCGCAAATGGGGCTACGAGGTGCGCGGCGTCCCCGAGGACCAAGCCGAGGTCATCGTCTGTTCCGACAACTTTCACGGCCGCACCATCGCCATCGTCGGCTTCTCGACCGACCCGACCGCCCGCCAGGGCTTCGGGCCGTTCGCTCCCGGGTTCAAGGTCGTGCCGTTCGGCGACTACGCCGCGCTCGAGGCGGCGATCACCCCGAATACCGTCGGCTTCCTGGTCGAGCCGATCCAGGGCGAGGCCGGCGTGGTCATCCCGCCCGAAGGCTATTTTCGCAAAGTGCGCGAGCTCTGCACGGCCCGGAACATCACCCTGATCCTGGACGAGATCCAGACCGGGCTGGGCCGTACCGGCAAGCTGCTCGCCGAGGAGCACGAGGACATCGAGGCCGACGTGACCCTGGTCGGCAAGGCGCTGTCCGGCGGCTTCTACCCGATCTCCGCCGTGCTCTCGAACTCGGAGGTCCTGGGGGTCCTGAAGCCCGGCCAGCACGGCTCGACCTTCGGCGGCAACCCGCTCGCCTGCGCCGTGGCGCGCGCCGCCCTGAAGGCGCTGGTCGAGGAGGGCATGATCGAGAACTCCGCCCAACAGGGCGCGTACTTCCTGGAGCGGCTTCGCGGGGTTCGCGCCAACGCGATCCGCGAGGTCCGCGGCCGCGGGCTGATGCTGGCGGTCGAACTGCACCCCGAGGCCGGCGGCGCGCGCCGGTACTGCGAGGCGCTTCGCCAGCGCGGCATCCTGGCGAAGGACACCCACGACCACACGATCCGGCTGGCCCCGCCGCTGGTGGTGACACGCGACCAGATCGACTGGGCGATGGAACAGATCGAGCCGGTGCTGACCGGGCTGCACTGACGGTGGGCGTCGCGGCTACGGATCGCCCATGCCGATCCCGACACGGTCGACGATGCCGGCATCGCAGCCCCGGAACGCGCGCGGGGCGTCCAGCAGAAGTGTCGCCAGGTCGCGCTCGGGCGTGATCGCGCCGCCGAGATTGATCTTCAGCTCGACGATCAGGCGTCGCGCGCCGACCCGACGGCAGATCACATGAACCCGGTCGCCGGCGCCTTCGCCGAACACCGCGTCGAAGCTTTCACGGATTGCCCTGCCCGAGAGCGGCGAGCCGATGCTCTCGGCGAACAGCGCGCGCACCGGCGACGCGTTCAGCTCCTCCATCAACCGCAGCGAATTGCGGTAGTACGTCTCGGGCGTCTCGGCGTGGCAGGTGCCATGCTTGACCCATTCGTGGCGATCCAGCAGCGAGGCGCTGCCGGGCATCACCCGGTCGAGCGTCTCGCGCGTCGGCCCGCCGAGTTCCAGGGGCGGCAGTGCCTGCCAGCGGCCAGCCTCGTCGGCCGCCCGCAGGTCGGGCGGCACGCCGCAGTAGACGTTGTCGATCGGCTGCGGCCACAGGCCGTGCAGCGAGAAGCTGGTCGCGTCTAACCGATCGTCGGTCTGGGTGGTGCATTCCGGCTTCTGTGGCCGGGTTTCGCAGAACGCCGGCTGCCAGCTGGCCGCGAGGACGTGGAGTTCGGCGGCGGCGGCCGGGGCTCCGCAGGCGAGGCTCGCCGCCGCCAGCAGGGCTGCGAACACACGGGCGACCGGTGTCGCCTGCCGGCCTCCGCCGCTGGTCAAGCCGCCAGCACCCGCACCCGCTCGGGGCCGAACGCCACCCACACCCGGGTGCCCTTGCCGATCTCGCTGTCGAGCCCGACGTCCGCGCCGTGAAGGGTGGCCATCACCTTCACGAGATGCAGGCCCAGCCCCGAGCCTTCGGCGCTCGTCAGGTTGTTGTTGCGCGCCCGCTTGAACGCCTCCCAGATATGCTTCCGGTCGTCCGGCGCAATCCCGGAGCCGCTGTCCGCCACTTCGATCACCAGGCCTCCCTCGGGGTCGACCCGCACCGTCAGGCGCGCCCAGCCGCCGCGGTCGGTGAACTTGAGCGCGTTCGACAGCAGGTTGAGGATGATCTGCCGGACGCCCTTGGAGTCGCCATACAGCGCCGGCAGCACCGTCGGCAACTCGGCGTCCACCGCCACGCCACGGCGTTCGGCATCATGCGCCAGCAGCGAGCGGACCGAGCGCACCTCGCGGGCGAGGTCGATCCAGCTTTCCTCCAAATCGTAGCCGCCGCTTTCGATCTTCGCGAGGTCCAGGATCCCGTTCACCAGGTTGAGCAGCTGCTGGCTGCTGTCGTGGATGATCTCGGCGTATTCCTGTTCCCGGTTCCTGGTCTTGCCGGGCCGATGCTGGATCTTGAGGATCTGCGAGAAGCCGATGATGGCGGTCAGCGGGGTCCGCAACTCATGGCTGATGCCAGCGAGAAAGCTGCTCTTGGCCCGGGTCGCGTGCTCGGCGCGCTGAAGCGCCGAGCGTACGCGGGCCATGTTGGCGGTATGCTCGTCATTGGCCCGGCGCAGCGCCTCGGCCTGCTCGCGCAGGTTCCGATTGGTCTTCTGCACCCGCCTCAGCACCAGCCAGGCGAGCGCCAGCAGGGCCAGGCCGACCCCGGCGAGCGGCCAGGCAACGCGGTCGAGCAGGACGCCGCCAGGCCGCGTCGGCAACCAGTCGATCCAGCCGATCGGATCGCCCTTCGGGCCGGCGATCGGGTAGGCGTGCGGCGACACCGAGGCCGTTGACCGGACCAGCCGAAGGTCCGGAAGGTTGAACCGTTCCTGCAGGTCCGCGAACACCGCCTCGTCGATCTGGCGGACGAAGATCAGCACCGGGCGCGAGTGCGGCAGCAACTGCTCCGCCGTCGGCCTCTGCGGGGTCATCGCCGCAGCCCCGGCCAGCATCAGCGCGCCATCCAGGTCGAAGAACCCCGACACCCCGACCGGTTCGGCGAGCGGCGCCGCCCGCGCCTCGGCGATCAGCGGTTCGAGCGCGGTCACGGCCATCTCGGCGAAGCCGGGTGGCGGCTCGCCGCGCAGAGGATCATAGGCGAGGTAGAGGACGCGATCCTCGGGATCGATCGCCAGCGTGGCGGTCGCCCCGAACGCCTCGATGACGTACTGCCCGACGTTGCCGGCCACCCAATCGGGGTCGGGTGACGCGTTGAGGTTCTCGACGGCGGCGTCCCAGAACGCGTAGTCCTTGACCCACAACGCCACATCCCGCCGCAGCATCCGCAACGCCGAATCCGCGAGGCGCTGCGAGCCGGCGATCGCGGTCCGGTCGATCTCCGCCACCGCGATCCCGATCACCAGTCCGACCAGGGTGACGGCCGCCAGCGTGAACGCCAGCACCGGCCCCAGCAGCCACCAGCCCGACGCCGGCTTCGGCGCGGCGGGCGGCGGCAGGTCGTCGAGCTCATCGGCTGTCACTCGGGCACCCTCGTTGGAGAGCGACGGTATCACCCGCCCCGACCAGCGGAAAGCGGGCGATCAACCGCCAATCGTGTACTCCGACAGGAACTCGGGCTTGAACAGCAGGCCATGGCCCGGTCGCTCCGGGGGCGTGTAGGCGCCGTCAACGGGCAGCAGCGGGTCGACCCACGCGTCCTCCATCCAGTCGACATACTCGACCCAGTGCGGATTCGGGATCGCCGCCATCAGATGGACCATCAGTTCCGGAAACAGGTGCGGGGCGATCCGCATGCCCCAGGTGTCGGCCAGCACGGCGATGCGACGCAGTTCCGTCAGCCCGCCGCGCATAACGTCCGGCTGCAGAATGGGGATCTTCGGATGCTCAAAAAACGGCCTCAGATCGAAGCGCGTGAAATGCGTCTCGCCACCGACTACCCGCAGGTCGAGCGCATCGGCGATCCGGAAATAGCCGGCGAAGTCCTCGCACGGAACCGGCTCCTCGATCCAGTAGACACCGTGGTCCTGGAAGCGTCGCCCGACCGCGATCGCCTGGTCGGCCGTCCAGCCCATGTTCACGTCCACCAGGATCTCCACGCCGTCGCCGAGCGCGTCCCGCATGCGACGGACGTGGTCCACGTCGGTACGGTCGTCGTAGAGGTGGCCGGCCTGCATCTTGACCGCCGGGAAGCCTCGCGCCGCGTAGGCCTGCGCCTTCGCGACCATGCCGTCGCCGCCGAGCCCACGCCAGCAGCCACTGCCGTAGGCCGGCAGGGCGCGGGCAGCACCGCCCCAGAGCCGGAACAGCGGCAGGCCGGCGAGCTTGGCGGTCAGGTCCCACAGCGCGACGTCGACCGCCGACTGGGCGACTACGGTGATACCCATGCGGCCGACCCAGTAGTTGGCCCGCCACAAATCGCTCCAGATCGCCTCGACCTCGGTGGCATCGCGCCCGATCAGGTGCGGGCGGACCAGTTCGTCGAGACAGGCCGCCACCGTGGCGGAGCCGCCGGAGAGCAATTGGAGGTAGCCCATGCCGACTTGGCCGCCGGCGGTCTCAACTTCGACCACCACCAGTTCTCGCGGCCGAGCGTAGGTTGGCGACCATCGCGGAGGGTCGACCCAGGGCGCCACGACCCGGCGCACGCGAAGGTCCGCGATCCGCCGATCGGACGCGGAGGAATGCGCGCTCGCAGCGCGCCCCGGTTCGAGAGACATCGTCTTACAAGGAGTGCAGGAACGTGGCGATCCCGAAGAACCCGGTGGCGATGATCACCAGGACCAGGGCGTTGGTGAACATGATCCCCTTCGGCCAGCCGTCAGGCGACTTCTTGTTCTTGGCGAGGGCGAAGACGATGATCAGGGCGCACACGACCAGCAGGCCGCCGCCCTCCAAGAGCTCGATCACGTTCATGGGCTTCCTCCGAGCGGATGGCCGGTTCCCCCGGCCGTTGGCAATGGTGAACGATAGTCTGCCCTCGGCGGTCGGAAAAGCCCGTCACGTCGGCCCGCTACCGGGAGCGGGCACGGGCTGCTAGTTTTGCGTCGGGCGAAGGCATGTCGGAGGTCGGGAGGAACCATGAACCAGGCGATCGTGCTCGCCCAGGTGGCGCGAAGCTTCGGCGACCGGCCCGCCATTTCGGTCGGCGACCGCGTGCTGTTCGATTACCGAAGTTTCGCCGGGCGTGTCGCGCGGATCGCCGCCGGGTTCCGTGCCCTGGGGCTCGCCGCGGGCGACCGGGTCGCCCTGGTGATGAAGAACGGCCCGGAGTACTTCGAGGTGATGTACGGCGCTTGGCACGCCGGCCTCGCCGCGGTGCCGGTAAATGCCAAGTTGCACCCCAAGGAACACGCCTACATCCTCGACCACTCCGGCGCCCGGGTCTGCGTGGCCAGCCCTGACCTCGCCGACGCCATCGAGGCAGTGCGCGGCGAGGCGCCCGGGCTGGAGCGGGTGATCGTCACCGGCAGCGCGGGTTACTCGGCGCTTCTGGCGGCCGGGCCGATGGCGGTGGCCCCCACCGACCCGGCCGACCTCGCCTGGCTGTTCTACACCTCCGGCACCACCGGTCGCCCAAAGGGTGCGATGCTGACCCACCGTAACCTGATGGTCGCGGTGATGAACTACTTCGGCGACGTCGACAGCGTGCTGCCGACCGACTGCATGATCCACTCCGCGCCGATGAGCCACGGCTCCGGCCTGTACGGCCTGCCGCACGTCGCCCGCGCGGCAAACACGGTGGTCCCGGCATCCGGGGGCTTCGAGGTCGCCGAGACGCTGCAGTTGATCGAGCGCTGGCCGGGCTGCTCGTTCTTCTTCGCGCCGACCATGGTGACCCGGCTGATCCACGCCCCGGAGATCGCCACCGCCGATCTCTCCAATCTCAAGACCATCGTGTACGGCGGCGCGCCGATGTATCTGGAGGACGTCAAGCGCGCCCTCGAGGTGTTGGGCCCCAAGCTGGTGCAGATCTACGGCCAGGGCGAGGCGCCCATGACCATCACCGGCCTTCCGAAACACGTCTACCTCGAGCGCAACCACCCGAAATGGGAGCAGCGCATCGGTTCCACCGGCTTCCCGCGAACCGATGTCGAAGTTCGGGTGGTCGACGAGGACGGCATGGAGTTGCCGATCGGCGAACCGGGCGAGGTGATCTGCCGCGGCGACGTGGTGATGGCCGGCTACTGGAACAACCCAGAAGCGACCGCCACCTCGATCCGCGACGGCTGGCTGTGGACCGGCGACATTGGCGCGTTCGACGAGGATGGGTTCCTGTCGCTCAAGGACCGCTCCAAGGACGTCATCATCTCGGGCGGCACCAACATCTACCCCCGCGAGGTCGAGGAGGTGCTGCTGCGCCATCCCGGCGTGCTGGAATGCGCGGTCATCGGCCGGCTTCACAAGGACTGGGGCGAGGAGGTGGTGGCGTTCGTGCGGCCCTGTCCCGGCGAGACCGTCGGCATCGAGGAACTCGACCGCCTGTGCCTCGACAATATCGCCCGCTTCAAGCGTCCGAAGGAGTACCGGATGGTCCCGGACCTGCCGAAAAACAACTACGGCAAGATCCTGAAGACCGAGTTGCGGCGGATGGCCGACGGGCCGGCCGACTGAACGGCGAGGCGCCGGCGAGTCCCGGGCGCGGTCGACTCGGGTTAATCCCATGAACGGTTGAGCATTTTCTGACCGTCGGTGAATCATAAATTTAATGTCGATTCGACGGATTGCCGATCCGGCGCCGTCGGCGTACTTCTTTCGTGTGCCGGCCGACCGCATCGGCCGACGCGGTAGTCAACCTGTGGGGACGGGATGGCGGGCAAAGTGCCTGGCGTGGCGGTCGATCGGGCGGCTTTCGAAGAGCTGCAGAAGAAGCATGAGCGCTTCCTGACCAACCCGCGGACCGGCAACCGGATGTTGATCGCCGGCGCGGTGATCGAGGGCGTCCAGACCACCGCGGTCGACCTGCGAGGCTCCTGCTTCATCAACGTAACGTTCCAGGACTGCTCGTTCTGGCGGACCAACTTCGAGGACGCCGACTTCGAGCTGTCGGCGCTCAAACAAACCAGCCTGGAGAGCTCAAGCCTGCGGAAGGCCAAGATGCGCGGCGTGCAGATGCGCGGCGCCAACCTGAAGCATGTCGACATGACCGATGCCGATGTCGGACCGGCGACCCTGACCCTGGCCGGCGGCCTGCAGGCGGCCGATCTCCGGGACGCCGACCTGGAGCGCGCCGAGCTGGCGCGGGTCAACCTGACCGGCGCCGACATGCGCCGCTCCAACCTGTTCGAGTGCAACCTGGAAGGGGCGATCCTGCGCGGCACCAATCTGCGCGACGCCAACCTTGCCGGCGCCAACCTGAACGGCGCCGACCTGCGCGGCGCCGACCTGACCAACTGCCTGCTGCGCAACGCCAGGCTGGTGGGCTGCAACCTCGCCGAGGCCAAGCTGGACGGCGCCCAGGTGTTCATCGGGATGGCCAGCCTCGACAAGATCACCCAGCAGAAGCTTCTCAGCCACATCGAGTGGGTGATGAGCGAGGGCAAGAAGGGCCAGCGCGCGATCCTGCGGGGCGCGCGGCTCTTCCAGTCGAACCTGGCCTACGCCGAATTGACTTGCGCCGATCTGTCGGGGGCCGACCTGCGGCAATCCGACCTGACAGGTGCCTATCTGGCAGGCGCGAACATGCGCGGCGTCGACCTGACTGGTGCGACCATCGCCGGGGCGGATCTTCGGGGCGCCGACATGACCGGCGCCACGCTGAACGACATCGACCTGGCAACCGCACAGGTCGGCGGGCTGGTCGTGAAGTCCCGCAGCGGCATCACCACCCTGAACACCAGGGTCGACGGCTGACCCCGGATCAGCCACCGCCCCGGATCAGCCACCGCCAAAGCGGGCGGCACGATCGAGCCAACCGCCGAGCGCCTCCCAGAACGGTGCCATACTTTTGTAGCGCCGCATGTCGTCCGGCATGCCCTCCAGCGTTGCGCGCAGGGCGACGGCCAGCCCGGGGCGACGGGCAACGCTCGCCAGCGGGTCGACGACGGTCTTGATGCCGAACACCAGCGCGCCGGAGCGTGGCAGCGCCACGAAGGTCTGACGCTCGATCCGCAGCCACACCATCGCGCCGGCGTTGTCGGCGGTGATCGCCGGGTTCAGCCCGGTTCGGCCGTGACCGGTCGGCTGGAACAGCGCCGGGTCGTCGATCACCGACCAGTTGAGCCGGGCGTAGGCCTGCCCGGGCGTTACCCTGGAGAAGAATCGGTCGACCGGTCGCGCCAGCTTCTCGTTGAAGCCCGGGACCGGCGCGTGGATGGCCGCCATCCGTCGGCCGAGCTTGTCGGCCAGCCGCCAGCGTGACGGAAAGCAAAGCGACGCCGCGACCAGCCGCCAGGTGTCGCCCGCCGGCGCCATCAGACAGAGATCCTCCTGCACCAGTCGTCCCGCCAGGTCGAGCGGCCGGTCGGCGAACGCCGCCCGGTTGTAGGCATCGCCGGTCCGCACCGCCCGCACCGTCGCACCGTCGGCCTCCACCAGGCCGACGTGATGTCGGGCCAGATGATCGAGCAGGTGCTCCAGGCATTCCCGCTGCGCCGCCACGCTGTCTGGCAGGCCGTCGAAGACCTCGCCCGGCCGCTCGGCGAGCAGCCGCCGCTTTTCGGCGAGGTGCTCCGAATAGCGATCGTCCACCTCGATCCAGTCGGCCGGGTCGAGTTCCCGAATGCCCAGGCTGAAGTGGAATCGGCCTTTGTCATACGGTGTGTGACGGGGCGCGTCGATCATGGCACCAGCCTAGCCGCCCTCGCCCGCCGATATCCACCGCGGCCTGCCGACGGCGATGCCGTTGGCGGCGTCCCGACCGACGGCGGTCACCTCCAGGCGCAACCGCCGGGCAGCCTCGGATGCGACCGGGAGCCGCAGCCAAGTCCACCGCCGATCGCCCGGCCGGGTGAAGTCGTGACGGTCGAGTTCTGCGCCGGTGGCGACGTCCCGCAGCACGATCGCCACCCCGATCGGGAAAGCGCCGGTGCGCACAGGCACCGCCAGCGTCGCGTTGCCAGTGTCGGACACGATGTGGAGATGCGCGACCAGCCGTGAGCCCAGGCCAAGAGTGCCGATCGCCGGACCGACCTCGGCCGGCGGCGCCGCGTTCCCGAGCCGATCGAGGTTTGCCCCGTCCGTCACCGTCCAGGTGCTGTCGGTCGCCGGAAGGGCGCCCACCGGCATCGCGTCCACGAAACGCGGCGGCGCCGGCAGCGTCGGCTCGCCGAGTCGGCAGGTGCCGCCGTCGGCGAACACCCCGACAACCCGGACCGGCCCATCCACCTGGTCGTGGCCGTGGGCATCGAACCCCCGTCCCCGCCACCCGATGCCGAGCGCCTTGCCGACATCGCCGCGCGCGGTGCGGCTGGCGCCCCACCCGACCACCGCGCCGGCAGCGTCGACGAGCAGGATCCAGGCCGGCTGCGCTGAGCCGGCCGGTGCCGCGGCCCAGCCGCTCGCCACCAGCCCCAAGACCGGATCCGAGTTCACCGCGTCGATGTTGCCCCGGCAGGTCTCGCCCGGCACCGCCACCGGGCCCGCCAGCAACGCCGGCGGTGGCGCCAGGGTGACGGAGGGGGCGAACGGACCCAATCGCGCCGCCTCGAGCTTCCGCAGCACCTCGAACGGCATCGCTATCCTGAAAGGGTAAATGGCGACCAGGGTCTCCGGCCGGTAGCCGCCGGCCAGATAGGCGATCACGGCGTTGGCGCGGGCGTCGCGGGCGGCCAGGATGACGGCCCGGTGGCGGAAGCCGTCGACCACGCCGGGCACCACCAGCAGCACGGCGGCGGCAGCCAGCGCCATCGGCGCAGCGTGGCGGCGATGGAGTCTTGCCGCCCGGTCGAGCAGCAGGGCGGCGACGGCGATCAGGAACACGAAGGACGGCGTCGTGTAGCGAACCGAGTTAGCCTGCCCGATGCCGAAGGTGACCCGTCCGAGGGCGGTCACCAGCGCCGCGCCGATGACAAAGCCGGCGACCGCCAGCAGCACGGCGTGCGCCGGCCGGTAGCGCTGGCGCCGGATAAGCGCGTCGATGGCGGTCGCCACCACCGTCCCGACCAGCGCGGCGCCGACCAGTTCCTGACCGAGGGTGCCGATCATTCCGATGCCGGAGGTCAGGTAACGCAGCGCGTAGCGCGCCAGGGCGATCGGCTGGGCCAGGGTCTCGAAGGGGTTGCCGTGACCCGGATGGGCGCGAAAGCCCGCGACCTCGATCGCCACCACCGCCAGCGCGGCCGCCGCCAGCAGGATCAGCGGCGCACCCCTGACACCGCACCACAGCGCCAGGAAGACCAGCAGCGGCCAGACCAGCAGACCGTTCGCCATCGAGTAGGTGGCGGCCAGCGCCGCCAGGATCCCCAGCGACACGCCCCGCCAAGGCCGCGCCGTCGCGTCACCGGCGACCGCGACGAACGCCAGCGTGGCGAACAGCCAGACCTGGATGAATTGGACCTGGAACCCCCAGACCAGGTTCTCCCACTGCGCCGGCGAGAGCGTCGCCCCCAGCGCCAGCGCCGCAAACCCCCACAGCATCGCCCCGCCATGGCCGAGGCTCCGGAACAGCCCGGCAAGGACCGCCGCGTGTAGCGCCGACGACAGCACGATGACGACGATCAGGAAGCCCTGGGTGCCGTCGAACAGCGCGACGTCCGCAAGGAACCACAGCCGCGGCACCACCAGCCGGTGCTCGTTGTGCCGGGCGTAGAGCTCGGCCGGCCCGTAGCCGTCCCAGCCGCCAACCTCGAAGAACCGCCGAAAGAAGTCGACGAAGTCGGCGAACGGGATCGGCTCGAAGGCGAGGATCGCGACCGCGACCCCGGCGAGCGCCGAGCCCAGTCCGAGCCCCAGGGCGCACAGCGCGGCGGCTCTCAAGCGCCGCCCTCGCGCCTGGACGAGAACGAGAAGTGCCGGTGCCCGAAATAGCTGGTCACCGCCGGGATCACGACGCCGATCAGGTGGGCGACATCCTCGGCGTGCCACTCGAACCCGATCGCCGGGAACACCAGCCGGGCGAGGCCGACGCTGACGATCCACACCTGCGTCAGCGCCACTACGTTCACCAGCGCGAACCGCACCGCTTCGTCCGCCACGCTGCGGCCGGAGCGGGCGAACACGAAGGCGCGCGACAGCAGGTAGGCGGTGGCCATGCCGGCGAGATAGGCGAGCGCCACCGCCGCCTCGTACACCATGGCGTGGCTGAGCCCCCAGCGCGCCGCCACGTTGACTCCGGCGGCCACGCCGCCGGTGAGGAGAAAGCGCCCGAACTCGCCGACCACGAAGGCTCCCGCCACGCTCACCCCCCGATCCCGGCCGCCATCATGGCGCCGTACCGCACGCTCTCGGAGATGCCGCGGTCCTCAGGATAATAGAACGCCGTGTCGGCAACCTGCAGCCCGGCGATCGGCGTCTGGATCGGCGGG
>CAYNFA010000057.1:0-12171 GCA_964396345.1 uncultured Thalassobaculum sp. | reverse complement strand
AGCGCATCGCGTACCGCACGCGGCTAGGCCTGCGCTCCTGGTATGAGACCGCGGTTTGCCCGCTGGGCGACGGAACGGCGGACGGCGGGGTTGAACGGCTGATCGGCTGGGCCGAGCATTTCCATCAGCCGGTCGAACCGGAAGTCGATTGAGCCGTCGGCCTATGGCCGAGGCCGGCCGCGGTGATCGCGGAGGTCGTCCAGCTCGGCGATCGGGATCGAGCAGATGTCCACCCCAGGAGGGCAGTTCATGTCGGACGGCCGCAGCCAGTCGCAGACGGTGAAACCGATCAGCCCCGTTACCGTCGAGTCCTGTCGCTCCGACAGCGGCAGCAGGATCCTGGCGCCGACCGGAACCCGCTCCGCCGCCAGGTAGACCAGCCCGCGCGTGTAGACGATGTGCCCCTGGGTCACCACCGGCGACCAGCGGCGATGCACCAGGTCGACGGAGGCTGCCGGAATCGCCTGC
Source organism: uncultured Thalassobaculum sp. (assembly GCA_964396345.1). GTDB lineage: Bacteria > Pseudomonadota > Alphaproteobacteria > Thalassobaculales > Thalassobaculaceae > Thalassobaculum_A. The sequence goes on along the minus strand of CAYNFA010000057.1, from coordinate 11,703 downwards.
CGCAAGGTGATGCCGCGCATGCTTATGGAGCCGGTAAACCGGCGGAAGACCTCTTCGATCTCCTCGCCGGCCACCCGGTACCTATAGTCGCCGGTCTCGGCCTGGTAATCAGCGATAAAGATCCGCGACAACGCCCACGGGATCTCCACCGGATCGATGTCGGTTCGGCTTGGCATCCGCCGGCCAGCGCGTTTGGAGAGCCAGTATTCGGCCAGTCGCAGGATTTCAGGCTCCTCGATTACCTCGAGACCCTTTCCATCGGAGCAACTATAGCGCGCGTGATCGACTACCACAGCGTTCCTTGTTGGTGGCTGGCACCCCCCGTCGACATGCATCCGTGACTCACCGCTCAATGGGCACGAACATTTCAGAACGTGACAGAAGATATTTCTGCGGGAATAGTGCTCCAGGGACAATACGTACTTTCCGAGCACTGCGAGGCTGCCGGCTTATCTCAGCGCCATGGGCCTGTGTCATGGCGCTCGACTTCCGGCAGCAGGCAGGCTGGCGACGCGAAACGCTCCCCCGGCTCGTCCGGGAAGCTCCGGTCGGCGCGGACGTGTCGGACCGGGCCGCTTTCGGTGACGATACCGTCGAGCGCCACGTCATGATCGAGCGGGTGGATGCTGTCGAGCCGACCGAGATCGAAGCCGAGCCCGATCGCCCACGGTCGGGGCCGGGCGGCCGCCAGCGTACGATCGTAATAGCCACCACCGTAGCCGAGGCGCCAGCCACCGGCATCGAAGCCGACCAGCGGCACCACCAGGCAGCCGGGATGCACCCGCGGCGTCCCGTCGGGGATTGGAATGTTCCAAACTCCCCGCGCCATTGTCGCGCCCGGCCTCCATTCCCGGAACTCGACCGGCGCGTCGCGGGCCACCACCACCGGCAGGCCGACACGCGTGCCGCGGTCGATCAGCGTCCGGGCGAGCGGCCGGAGGTCGATTTCGCCACGGAACGGCCAGTACAGCCCGACGACCGAGAACCGGGTCAGGTCGGTGGCCGCCTCCAACCAAGCCACGGCCGCCTCGGCGCGACGCTCGCGTTCCGCCACCGGCAGTTGCTGGCGCGCCTCGATCAGCCGGCGCCGGGTCTCTCGGCGCCACTCCATGACTTCGTCGCGTGACATCATCCAAGGTTCCTCCGGTGAGCAGCGGCTGGCTCGCTCCGCCCTGACCGCCACGCCCTGACGCCACGCCCTGACGCCACGCCCTGACCGATGCCGGGTTGCAACGGTCGGCAAAGAACCGTCACGCGCCGCGCGCAGCCCGGTGAATCCGGTCTTCGCCCCTGCTAGGGTAGCAAAGTCGACTTCGGGAGATGGATCATGCTGTTGGAGTGGATGCTGGTGACACTGATCGGCAGCCAGGTGATCGAGAGCGGTGTCACCTTCAACGCGGCAAAGCTGTGCTTCGAGCAGGCCGTCACGCTGCAGTCGGAGGCTGGCAAGGCCGTGGACAAGGCGTTCGCCGCCGTCATTCAGCAGAACCCTGCGGTCAGCCCAGCGCGACCGCAGTTCTCGTGCATTGTCACCGTGTCGCTGCGAGAATGACGGCGCGCCGCCGTCAGCGGTGCCGTCAGCGGTGCCGGCGGCTGGCCGGCCTCGCCGTCCTGACCGCCGTGCTGTGCCTGCCGGGCGCCCGATCATCAGAAGCCCGCGAGGCCCGGGTGGTGGCCATCGCCGGTCACGAGATGACGGTGGCGCTCCCGGATGGCGACTGCTTCTTCGACCCCCAGCATCCCGCCGACAACCGCCTGATCGGCGACCTCGCCGCGGCGGCTGGTGACCGTTTCATCGTGCTGCTCGCGTTCGCGGACTGTCGAACGATCGAGGGGTGGCGGACCGGCACTCCCAAGACGATGCCCAGGTTCGGCTACGTGATGATCGCCGAGGCCCATCTCGAATCGGTGTTCGCCTTCGATCAGGCCGCCCTCGCCCAGGCGATCAGCCAGGCTCTCGCCGACCAGGGGACGACCGACTACAAGGCCGACATCGTCCGGCTGGCCGCCGATCTGGAGCGAGTCTGGCCTGATCTGCCGCCGGCCGGGAGCCGGGAGCTCGGTATCGTGCACCGCGACCGCTTCGGCCCGGTCCTGGCGACGGCGTTGAGCGTTGCCGGTGCCGGCAAGACCCGTTTCCCGCGCGTCATGCTGCATCAGTCGATCCTCGCGGCCGACAAGGTGATCAACGTCGTCGCCGCCCGCGACTACCGCGACTCCGAAACCATCTTCGACGCCTACGGCGACCTCTCGGCGCTCGCCGAGGCGACGGTGTCGCGCAACTGAGCGACGGCGGCGATGCCGCCGCTCAGCCGTGCGGAACCAGGATCTGCCGAACCACGTCGCCGTCGGCCAGAAGGTCGAAGCCCTGGTTGATCGCGTCGAAGCCGATGTGGTCGCCGATCAGGCGGTCGATCGGCAGCCGCCCCTGGCGGAACGCCTCGATGAAACGCGGGATGTCGCGCACCGGAACGCATGATCCCATGTAGCTCCCCTTCACGGTGATCTCGCGGCTGACCAGGTCGGCGGCGTGGATCGGGAACGCCGCTCCGGCCGGCGCCAGGCCGGCGGTCACCAGCGTGCCGCCGGTGCGCAGGATGCCGTACCCGGTCTCCAGCGCCGGTATCGAACCGGCCAGCTCGATCGCCACGTCGACGCCGCCGCCGGTCAGGTCGCGCACCTGCTGCAGATGATCGGCCTCGCGGGCGTCGATGGCGTGGTCGGCGCCGAGTTGGCGGGCGAGACCGAGCTTCGCCGGGTTGACGTCGATGGCGATCAGCACCGATGGACCGGCCAGCTTGGCGCCCAGCAGCCCGGACAGGCCGACGCCGCCGAGGCCGATCACCGCCACCTTCTGGCCGGGGCGGATGCCGGCGGTGTTGAGGGCGGCGCCGACCCCGGTCATCACCGCGCAACCGAACACCGCCGCCATCGCCAGCGGCACGTCCTTGTCGACCCGGACCACCGAGCCGCGATCGACCACCGCGTATTCGGCGAAGCAGGACACCCCGGACTGATGGGCGATCGCCTCGCCGCGCGCGTCGCGCAGCCGCTTGCCACCGCCCATCAGCTCGCCCTTGGCCCTGGCCGCCCCGTGCGCGATGCAGATCTGCGGCCGGCCCTCCAGGCAGCGCTCGCAGCGCCCGCAGCTGGCCGAGAACTGGAACACCACCGGGTCGCCGGCGGCGATGTCGCGCACGCCGACGCCGACCTCGACGACGGTGCCGGCGCCCTCGTGGCCGAGCGCCACCGGTATCGGCCGGGGCCGCGACCCGTTGATGACCGACAGGTCGGAGTGACACAGCCCGGCCCCGGCGATCTTGACCAGCACCTCGCCGGCCCGCGGCCCCTCCAGCTCGACCTCCTCGACCGAAATCGGCCGCGTGGTGGCGTACGGTCGGTCGGCGGCGATGGTCCTCAGGACCGCGGCGCGCATCTTCATCGGCATCCTCCTGTGTCGCCCAAGCTTAGCCCGTCGACGAAAGCGAAATACACTCTGATCCACCGTTCTTGTTGACGAAGACGGCTGCATCGCGTCGATAGGGGCGCTTGCCCGCTGCCGGGCCCGCAGGGGAGTCTCGAAGATGCTGATCCTGGGCGTTCACATGGGCCACGATGCCGGGGTGGCCGTGGTCGACGACGGAAGAATCGTCGCCTTTGCCGAGCGCGAGCGTCACACGCGCGTCAAGCACGCCGGAATCACCACCATCGAAGACATCGAACTCGCCCTCGCCGACGCCGGAGCATCGATCGAGGAGGTCGACTACGTCGCCATAACCGGCACCCAGAACTGGCCGTTCATCTTTTACGACAGCGACGAGTTCCGCTTCGACCTGGACCCCGACGCCGAGGGGCCGACTGCCATCCCGGCCCCACTCCGGCCGCCGGCGCATGCGTTCGCGTCCCATCTCGCCGCCAGCCGACCGGCGGTGGAGCGCGAGATCGTCACGCGGTTCCAGAGCGAGTCCGACTTCAAGCGCATGAGCCCTCGGCCGGTGGATCCGACGGCCAGCGGCTTCGACTTCCACGGCACCCGCGAGTTCCCGATATACCCGACGTTCTGGGACGACAACCTGTCGCTGCGCGCCTTGCGCGACATGGCGCCGACGGAGGCCCACGCCAAGTTCGGGCCGTGGTTGAGGTCCGGGACGTTTCACCTTCCCGTTCGGGTCAGGCTGCGCCACCGCATCGTTCCGGGGATCCAGCTATCGCATCATACCGCGCACGCCGCCAGCGCGTTCTATCAGTCGGACTTCGACTCCGCCGCGATCCTCACCAACGACGGCGGCATGACCAAGAACCGGTTCGGCCACAGCGGCGGCCTGTTCTGCTTCGGAATTGGCAACAAGGTGTACCCGCTCCTGCCGAACTTCATGACCTCGGGCAACATGTACATGCGGGTCGGGCGCTACCTCCGCCTCGACAGCGGGCCAGGCGCGCCCGGAAAGCTGATGGGCCTTGCGCCCTATGGCCACCCGCGGTTCTTCGACCCGGACCTGGTCGGCAACGCCTACGATCGCCTCGACCTGATGCTGCCGGCCGGTGACGCCATCGGTGGCGGCGAGTTCATGAACAGCGCCCAGACCCTGGTGGCCCGGGCGCGGCGACGCGCAATGGAAGCCGGCTACGACTCGGGCACCCCATCGGCCGAGAACAAGCTGTCGCGGTTTTCGCGCGATCTCGCCGCCTCGACCCAGAAACTGTTCGAGGAACAGGCGCTGCTGGCGGTGCACACGCTTTCGGATCTGTGCAGCAAGATCGGCCAGCGATCGTTGAACCTGGCGATATCCGGCGGCTGTGCGCTGAACTGCCCGGCCAACAGCCGGATCTGGCGCGAGGGCCCTTTCGAGACCGTGTTCGTGCCACCGTCGTGCGACGATTCCGGCCTGGCGATCGGATCGGCACTCTACTTGACACACCACGTTCTGGATCGCCCACGGCAGCCCCAGGGACCGGCAACGTCGGTGTCCGCCTATCTTGGCCGCCGGCACGGCGCCGATGCCGTGGAGCGCGCGCTTCGCGAAGCCGCCGGCGATCTGATCGTGACACCGGTGGCGGATGCCGGCGACGACGCCGGGCGAGCGCTGGCCGCCGACGCGACCGTCGCCTGGTTCGAAGGCCGCAGCGAGATCGGCCCGCGCGCCCTCGGCCACCGCTCGATCCTCGCCGATCCCCGCAGCGGCGCGAATTGGGAACGGGTCAACCGCATCAAGAGCCGCGAGGCCTGGCGCCCGTTCGCGCCAGCGGTGCTGGAAGAGCAGGCCGCCGACTGGTTTGACGGCGCGCCGCTGCCGTCGCCCTTCATGCTGTTCACCGCACAGGTCAAGTCGCGGACGCTGCCGGCGATCACCCATGTCGACGGCAGCGCCCGGATCCAGACCGTTGCCCGGGACGGTGGCGGCTTCCGGCAGGTGCTGGAGGCGTTCTACCGGGAAACCGGGGTTCCGGTCGTCATGAACACGTCGTTCAACGGGCCCGCCGAGCCGATCGTGGAGACCCCCGAGGACGCCATCCGGTTTTTCCGACAGTCCGATCTCGACCGACTATATTTTGACGGACTGAGGGTCGAGCGGCGCGGAACGGCGGGCGGCGAGACCAACTCGGCGTAGCGCGGCCGGTCCCGGGGAGGGTAACAGGTGAACCACGACGTTCAGAGCCGGCGGAGCCCGGCAAGCACGACGCCTGCCCACGCCACCATGCAGGTGTTCGACCAGGCATTCCCGCCTCAGACTGTGGCCACGTTGGGGCGTTTGCTCGAGTCCACGCTTGGTCGCCGTCCTGAGTTGCAGGCCGACCAGCGCGACGTCAAGTGGTGGATGAATCTGGCGACCCTGACGACAGTGGCCGGCCCGGAGCCGGCGCGCGCGGTGCTTCGCCTGTTCTGCGAGTCGCCCTTGCTGGATTGGTGCCGCGAACGGCTCGGACCCGATCTCGTCTTCGTGCTCGACTACTGCATCATGCGCCGGTTTGACCCGAAGCGTCGCCCGGTGCCGGCCCAATGGCATTTCGACGCCAATATTTTCGGCCTCGACACTCCGATGGTGAACTTCTGGACACCACTGGTCGATGTGGGCGAAACCGCGCCCGGCCTGACCCTGATGAACGCTCCGCGGCGTCCGGACGCGCTGTGGGCGCGGATGATCGAGATCGCGGCCGAGCGCGGCGGAGCGTTCGACAGTGAAAACCGCCGCAAGACGCTGTTCTCCGACGCCGACGTCGCGGCAGCGGTCGATGCGACCTCCGACGCGGCGCTGGTGACCCCGCGCGTGAAGGCGGGCGGCACGATAGCCTTCGATCACCAGCACCTGCACGGAACCCAACCGCTGACGCCGGACATGGGGGTGCGGGATTCGCTCGAGATCCGTTTGTTACCCCTCGATGTCGCGGTGTCTCGAAGCCTGACGGCCCGCTACAAGATCATGAAGGCTCCCGGCTGTCGCGCCACCTGAGGCGGGCCAACCTCAGGCCTCCGGCGTCGGCTGGGAGATTCGGTACGGACGGTCGCAAAGGCTTATCAGATCGTAGTGGAACGCCGGCTCAAGTTCCCGGGCCACCCGCTCTGCAAGGGTCTCGCGAGACCCGAAGGCCGGCGCCGCGCGGGCCATGGCGTCCAGGATATCGCCGACCGGCCGGCGGTCGTCGACCAGGGTCAGGAACGCGGTCGCAGCGCTCCCGACCCGCACCCGGACCCCGCCGAATCGGCTGTCCCGAACCTCGATGGTGCCGTCGCCCTCGATCCGCCACCGGACATTGGTGAAGATCGTGCGGTGCGGGATCAGGTCCTCGGCGAACGGCGCACGGTGCGCCGCACCCCGCGAGGCGTAAGCGCTCTGCACCACGAGTCGACCGTGGAACAGTTCCAGGAAGCGCTTGCGGGCCAGTTCCGGAGCTGCCTCCAGGCGCTGCCTCAGGTCGGGCGCGAAGCCGTAGCAACGCAGATCATAGACCATCTTCTGGATCGGCTCGCAGTGATCGGCGAAGACGAGGCCCGAACGGGACAGCAGATCGTGGAACCTGTAGGCGTCATAGGCGACATCGCGGGCGTGAAGGATCGCGTCGAGCAGGGCGTTGTCGCCGTGTCGTTCGATGTGTCGCATCATGTTCGGGTCGGAGTGAAGCCAGTTCCCCTTCGGGAGGCGCGCCATCGCGGATCGCGCCAGCGCCAAGCGGTCTTCCAGCCCCTCGACCCCGTCCAGCGCGATGCCCATCGCCTCGCGGGCCAGGTAGACCGCGGTGCGCCCAACGTCGGCGTACACGGCCAGCGACAACGCGCCGGTCTCGGTAAGCAGGCCCGCCAGCACGTCCAGCCCAGCCTGCGGGTCCGGCAGATGGTGCAGGACGCCCATGCACTGCACATAGTCGAACCGTTGACCCGGCATGAGGGTCGGAATGTCGTAGATCGAACCCTGCACGAACTCGACGGTGTCGATGCCGAGTTCGGTGGCAAGCCGCCGGGCCACCTCGATGGACCGCCCGCTCAGGTCGAGATGCACGATCCGGGTTCCGAAGGCCCGCGTCAGGGTCGCAAGGCCCATTGTCTTCTCGCCGGTGCCGCCACCGGCAACCAGTATGGTCCACCGGGACGGGTCGGCCCGCCCGCCGAACAGCACGCCGCTCAGCCGGGCCGGATCGTCGCAGTTCGCCAGGCTGGCGCGCGCCAGACTGATCTTCGAATAGTCCGGGAACGGGTAGCGCTCATACTGTTCGCGGACGCGGTCCTAGACTGCCTTGAGATCCCCGTCCTGCATCGATCCCTCACCTGTCTGCGGCGCCGCCGCTCACACGATCGGCCGCAGATACCCCGCGATGCCGCGCCCATGATCCCACTGCCGGGGATAGCCGAGCGATACCTCCTCGAAGCGGGTGCCGTCCAGCCTGTCGGTCCGGCGGGTGTGCAGATGCCCGGTCACCACTGCGTGGGCGCGGTAGACCACGTGCCAGTCTTCGGTGGCCGTCGTGCCGCACCACGGGGTGAAACGCGGCACGCGCGGAATCCGCACCAGGTCGCGGCGCAGCGGCCAGTGGTTGACGAGGACGGTGTGGGCGTCCGCCGGAAGCTCGCGCGCCAGCCGGTGTCGGGCCTCGTCGAGGCGGGCCCGGCACCAGTCGGGGCGCGAGCTGAACGGCTCCGGCTGCAGGCGCAGTTCGTCTGCGCAGACGTTGTGGGTCTCGTCCGCCCAGGCGATCACATCGGACAGCGCCACGTCGTCCGGCCGGAAGCTGTAGTCGTACAGCAGGAACAACGGCACGATCACCAGCCGCGTGACGCCAACCGGCAGCGGCCCCGGCCAGTCCGGGTACGGGTCTTCCGGCGTCAGCACGCCGTGGGCCCGGGCGATCGCCACCAGCCGGTCGTAACGGTCGACGCCGCGAGCGGCATCCGGTCCATCACGCGTCACCGTCCACAGCTCGTGGTTGCCGGGAACCCAGATGACCTTCGCGAACCGCCCGGCCAGCAGGCCGAGCGCCCAGTCGACGAGGTCCAATCGCTCGGCGACGTCGCCGGCGACGATCAACCAGTCGTCGGAGTGCTCGGGCAGCGCCGCAAGCGCCTCACGGTTCAGCGCGCCGGCGAGGTGCAGATCGGAGATCGCCAGCAGACGCATCGCTCAGAAGGCGCTCGCCCCGCTTTCGGCCGGAAGGATCGCCCCGGTGATCTTCCGCGACTCGTCCGAAGCCAGGTAGAGGGCGAGATAGGCGATGTCGTCCGGCTCCAGCACCCCCATGAGGGACTTCTTCACGATCGGGTCATCGGGCTTCAGCATCGCCCTCACCCGCTCGGTCGCGACCACGCCGGGGCCGATGGCGTTGACCCGGATCTTCGCGGTGTGCCACTGCATGGCGAGCGAGCGGGTCAGGGTCAGCACGCCACCCTTGGCCGCGGAATAGGCGTCGGCGCCGGCCGTGCCGATCAGCGCCCGAATCGAGGTGGTGTTGATGATCGAGCCGCCCCCGCCGCGCTCCATGTGCGGGATGGCGAAGCGGCAGCCGAGGAAGGTGCCGAACAGATCGACGCCGATGGTCCGCCAGAACTCCTCGAGCGGCATGTCCGTGACCTTGCCGTCCTTGGACGTCGCACCGCCGGCGTTGTTGTACATGACGTCGAGCCGACCATGGCGCGCCGCGGCACCGTCGATCAGCGCCCGCATCGACTCCTCGCTCGATACGTCGGTGGTGACGAACTCGGCGCGACCGCCGGCCGCGATGATCTCGGCGGCGGCGGCTTCGCCGGCGTCAGCCTTGAGGTCCGCCATGACGACCGCCGCGCCCTCACGGGCGAACATGATCGACGACGCCCGCCCGATGCCCGACGACGCGCCGGTGATGACCGCGACCTTGCCTGCCAGTCTTGCCATGCGATGCCTCCCTGTGTTTCCGCGCTGTGTTTCGGCGGACTGTAGCGGAGCCCGGCGAGGGGCGCATCCCTGGCCAGAGGCACGCGATCACACTTCATTAACCCCGCCCTGCTATCGTAGCGCGATCTTTCGGGCAGCGAACTGCCGCTTTAGGAGCCTTTGTTCTTTGATCCCACAACCGACGCCACGCCCCGAAATCGAGATGAGCGCCCCGGCCGAAAAGCTGCTGGATCAGCCGCTGCATCCAAAAGTCAGGGCGCTGGTCGAGTACTGGATGGAGGTCCGGCCGATTGGCCGACTGCCGGGCCGCCAGCACGTCGATCCCCTCGACATTCCGTTGCTGCTGCCGAACGTATGGCTGGTCGACGTCGAACGCAGGCCGGAACTGCGGCTCCGCTACCGCCTCATCGGCACCAGTGTCGCCCGCGCCTTCGACCACGATTCGACCGGCGAGTATCTCGACGAGACCCATCCGGAATCCCGGGAAAGCCGGGTCAGGGGCTACCTGCACGACATTGTGCGCACCGGTCTTCCGGCCTGGCGCGTCGGGCGACCGCTGCTCTGGCGCCTGCAGGACTACCTCAGTCTGGAGCGAATTTACCTGCCGCTCGCCGGCGACGGCCAGGAGGTCGACATGGTCCTAGCGCTTTCCATCTTCCTGGATCGCCTGGGCGTCGAATTCTGAGGGGTGTGTTGACGGGCGGCCGTTACATGAACAGCCGCTCGCCCTCCAGGCCCTTGTAGAGGTCCGCCACGTACTCGCCGTAGCCGTTGTACAGGAGCGTCGGGATGCGCTCGGATTCGCCGAGCGGTTGTTCGGTCGCCTGCGACCAGCGCGGATGCGCGACGGCCGGGTTCACGTTCGCCCAGAAGCCGTATTCGGCGCCCTGGATCTTCTCCCAGAACGACACCGGGCGCTGGTCGGAGAAGGTCACCCGCACGATCGACTTGATGCATTTGAAGCCGTACTTCCACGGCGTCACCAGCCGGATCGGCGAGCCGTTCTGCGGCGGCATCGGCTTGCCGTAGATCCCGGTCGCCATGAACGCCAATTCATTGGTGGCCTCGGCCACGGTCAGGCCCTCGGTGTAGGGCCAGGGGTACCAGTACTGCTTCTGGCCCGACGCCATCTCGGGGTTCTGAAACGTCTGCATCACCACATACTTGGCCGATCCGAGCGGCTTGGCGTACTCCACCAGGCGCTTCATCGGAAACCCGGCCCACGGCACCGTCATCGACCAGGCCTCGACGCAACGGTGACGGTACACGCGCTGCTCCAGCGGCCCCATCGCGGTCAGCAGGTCGTCGATGGCAACCGATCTCGGCTCTTCCACCATGCCGTCGAAGGTCACGGTCCACGGCCGGATCGGCAACACCTGGGCGGCGCGTGCGATGTTCTTGTGGCTGCCGAACTCGTAGAAGTTATTGTAGGTGGTGGCGAGGTCCTCCGGCGTCATCGCCCGCTCGCCGCGATAGCGCATGTTGGTGGCCGGCGGGTACAGCCCAGCCGAGGGATCGGCCACCGGCGCCGCGGCCTGCTGTTCGGCCTCCGCCTCCTCCATGCAACCCGCCAGCGCCGCTGCGCCGGTGAGCATCGAGCCGGCCGCGATGCCCTTGAGAAGCCGCCGCCGGTTGAGCCAGACGCCCTCCGGTGTCGCCCGGTTCTCGGGAATCTCCCAGCCTCGAGTGCGCTTGATGAGCATGACGGGCATCCTCCACTGCGGTTCGACTAGGGAGCTAGGCCGTTCGACCGCGATCGCCAAATCAACTCGCGGTGAAGAGCCACCGGCTCCCGAATGCCAATGCCGTTCGGGAGCCTTTCGTTTCAACGCCGGCGAGATCAGCGCGCGGTAACCTGCTCGCGGTGCTGGACGACGGTGTCGGCCATGCGTCCCGTCAGTTCCGACAGGTGGTCGAAGCGCCATTCGAAGGTGGCGAGCCCCTGGCTCTGCGCCCGCAGTTCCAGCACGAGGTCGTGGATCTCCGCCTCTGGCAGATAGGCGGTGACGGAGTCCCAGCCTGGCCAGCCGTCCTTCGCGTCGAAGCCGAGAATCTGGCCGCGCCGGCTCGACAGGATGCCGTGGATCCGGCTGGTGGCCTCGGTCGGCACCGATATCGTCACCTCGTGGATCGGCTCCAGCAGCACCGGATCGCCTTTCGGCAAGGCTTCCGCCAACGCCACGCGTGCGGCAATCTTGAAGGCCATGTCGGAGCTGTCGACCGAGTGGAACCCGCCGTCGGTGAGCGTCACCTTGATGTCGACCACCGGAAAGCCGAGCGGGCCCCGCCGAACGTAATCGCGACTGCCTTCCTCGACCGCCGGGATGTACTGCTTCGGAACCGCCCC